>JANMSL010000568.1:0-17404 GCA_031389245.1 Lysobacterales bacterium
CTCGGCGGACTGGCCGGAGCCACTCTGTACCGCCTTCTGATCTTTTCTGGCTGGGGTCGAGGAAGGAAGCACGTTCGAGACGCCTGCGGCCCATCCGGTGCCGTTCGAATCGACGAAGATCGCGTAGATATCTGGCTCTGATACCAAGCAGCCGTACTCCGATCGATGAGTACTTGTCATCGGGGATTGCCCGCAGCAGCTCTTCGACCAGCGCCTCACTCTTGGCCGGCTGACGCATCGCGCGCAGCCGCTCGGCTAGCGACGCGCCGCATAGTAACGTCAACGCATCTGCAGCGCCGAGGCTGGCCTTGGCCCGAGCGTAGAGCGACTCGGATTGTTCCAGCGCCTGGGGGGCGAGCCCGCGTTCATTGAGTATCTCGATCGCCACGCGCTCCCGCTCGATCGCCTCGACCTGGATGTCGTGCGCTTTGCCATCGGGACTCAACCCTTCGGCTGTACGCAAGGCAGATTCGGCAGCATCGATCTGACCCATGTTTAGTTTGGCCAGTGCCAATGCCCGCCATGCACGCGCACGCGATAGAGGCGGACTCTCGCGGTCTCGCCCCACTGCGGCCTGTGCCGCGTTTGCCGCGTCCGTCGCCAGGCCGAGCGTGGTGTACACATCGGAGATGGTCACCAACAAAGCGGTTCGAGTTCCCGGGTCAATCTTGGGGCTGTCCGCACGACGCGCCGCTTGATCCAAAACTTCGCGCGCAGTCACTTCGTTGCCTCGGTTGCGGCTCGGGTCGGCAGCTTCGAACGCGCTCAGCAGCAATCCGTTCAGAGCCTCCGCGCGGCGGCGCTCAATCATCGCGGTATCGCGCTCTTTCCCGGTCTCGCGATTCTGAAACCATAGCGCCACGCTTCCGCCCGCGAGTGCCAACACCAGACTGACACCCATGGCGACTGCCACGCGATGCCGGCGCACGAATCGCTGCATGCGGTAGGCTCGTTGTCCGCCGCGTAAACTGATCGGTTCGCAATCCAAGCCGCGACGAAGATCATCGGCAAAAGCTTCTACCGTGGAGTAACGCTCGGTCGGCTCCTTTTTCTGCGCGTGCAGCACGATGTTGTCGAGATCGCGACGCAGTGTTTTGCTCCAGACGCGTGGATCGGAGCCGTCTGGCGCGGTGGCTTCCTTGATCACCCTGGCGCTGGGCGGGGGCGGAAAGCGCTCCAGAATCTCACGCTCAGCTTCAGCGAACGCCAGTCCGCTGAGCGAAAATGGTGGATGGCCACTGAGTAGCTCGTAGGCCAGCACGCCGAGCGAATAGATGTCGCTGGCGGTGCCGACCGCAGTGCCGCGCAATTGCTCCGGTGCAGCATGAGCAAGCGAAAAGATCCGGTTTTCGAACGCGGTTTCACCATCCGCTTGATGCTTCGGCTCCAGCGCTGCGACTGGCTTGGCGATGCCGAAATCAAGCAGGTAGGGTTCTCCGGCTGCATCGACCAAAACGTTGCTCGGCTTGATGTCGCGATGCACAATCAATTGCCGATGCAGGTACGCCACCGCACTGGAAATTTTGGCCAGCAGCGCGAGACGTCCGCTCAGGGAAATCTGCCGCGAGCGCACGAAATCAGTGATTGCGATTCCATCGATGTATTCGATCACCACGAATGGTTGACCGTCAGCATCGGCTCCTGCATCAAGAAAGCGCGCTATATTAGGATGGCTCAGCTTGGCGAGGATTTTCCGCTCGCGCAGAAATCTACGCGTTGAATCCCAATCACGCCCCGGAAATCGCACGCACTTGATCGCAACCGTTTGTGTAACGTCCCCCGCAGTTCGCTGGGCGCGGTAGACACGCCCCATGCCGCCGGCACCCAGGCAAGATTCTATTTGGTACGCGCCCAATTGGGTTCCCGCCGGCAGCACCGGGTCAACGGCGTTGACCACGAGTGACATTGCAGCTTGTGGCGTATCGGAAGTGAATGCTGCATCGGCCGCGAGCATTCTCTCGACGGCTGGGGCGATTTCGGGGGCGTTCGAGCGAATTTGCTGGATGAGCGCATGGCGTTGCTCAGGCTCAAGTTCCAACGCTTGCTGAAACAGCGCCGCGACCTGCTGCCATCGCGCCGGATCCCACGTTGGAGAACTCATGCGACGTAAGCCAGCACGACACGGGCGCGCGAATTCATGTGATTAGATCTGGCCCTGAAGACGTTCGTGAAGCCAGGCGCGTGCCGTGCGCCACTGGCGTCCCAGCGTGGCAGTCGATACACCCATCGCCTGGGCGGTTTCCTCGATGGACAACCCGACGAAGAAGCGCATCTCGACGATTCGTGCGCTGTCCGCATCAAAGACCTCGAGGTCCGACAGCAGTTGGTCCATTCTCAGCCAGTCCACATTGTTTTCCACGGTCGGCACGTCTCCTTCCAGAAGGTGCTCAATGGAAACTGTTCTTTCGTGGCCGCCGCGTTTTTCGGCGCTGCGTTCTCGCACATAGTCGATGACCACGCGTCGCACGACGCGGCCGACAATCGCAAAAAAATGGGCTCGGTTCTGCCAATCGACATGTCGCTGTCCCGCCAGCCGGAAGTACGCCTCGTGGGCGAGTTCGGTCGGTTGCACCGTCAACACCTTGTCGCTGGAGAGCTGCCGACTCGCCAAGGCGCGAAGCACTGGATAAATGGCCTCAATGAGCTTGGCTTCCGCAGTCTGATCGCCCGCTCGCCATTGGCGAAGCAAGGCCGTGAATTCTATGTCCAAGAGATCGTTCTCATCGGAGTTCATACCGTCACGGGTGATTGAGTCTGTGGTTTCTTACGGCGCAATCGTCTACCAGAATAGCACCATCGCTACTTGGCCTTTGCGGCCCGGGCGATGACTCGGTAGCGCAAGGGTCAGCGCGGCATAGAGTTCGCGACCGGTACGCAGGAACTTCCGTCAGCGCCGCGCAGGTGATGTACCCGGCACGCTCGTTTCAACGTCCATGGCTGCCTGCCGCTGACAAGCACCAAGTTGCATTTTCTGCACGCTCCAGATTTGCAAAGCGATGCGGAGGTGGACGAGTTCCTGACGCTGATTTGTTCTGGGCAGGGACTAACGGTGGGCGCGCGAAGCGCACCTATCAGATATGGCAACTCGCACGCCCGTGGTTGAGAAGCGCACCGGCTCAGTTGCGTCTCCATCCGCGCACAACAAAAAGGCCCCTCTTCGAATTTCGAAGAGGGGCTGTGGTGATCCGCCGCGGGTTGGTTACTGATCCGCTATTCGAACCCGTCCAGGAACAGCAGGACAGGATCGACATTGGCGCAGGCGCTGCCATAGAACAGGCGGAGGTCGTCCAAGAAGAACCCGGTGCCGGCGACCGAGCCGTCGCTTCTGAAGTGGAAGCGGAAGTTGACATTGCGACCAGCGAAGTCGGTCAAATTTACGCTGGAACGAATCCACGCTGTGTTGAATGCGCCGTGCCATGCGGTGCCCGATGGGAAGCCGCCGGATGCATTCATCGCGCCGTTATAGCCGCCAACGAGGAAGCGACTGGGATTGGCCGGCACGGTGCCTTGCGCCGCGAGGATGTCGCTCCAAGTGGTGCCGCCGTCCAGTGAATACTCCAACCGCGTGCCGTCGTAATTGGGCTCAGTAGCGTAACGAAGATAGAACTCCAGTTGAGTGCCCGGTGCACTTGGCACTGCAATCGCGGCAGTGGTGCTCAGGCTCGAGTCATTGGCCGACGCCGGATCGGGCACGAACCACGAACGAGTGGGGCTACGGGCTTGGGTCATCACTTGGCTCCACGAGCCGACGACGATCCAGGGCGCGGTACCCGCCTCCACATCATCAGCGAAGGTCGTTGCATCGGGGCCGGCCGGCGTTGCCGATCGTTCCGCGATGTTGCCGTCCTGCAGACCAGCGGCGCAGACACCGGCTCCCGCGCCGGAAGAGTCTTCGGCTCGCACCACGTAGTAGTAGGGGGTTGCCGGCGTCAGCGGGGTATCGACAATGCTGGTAGCACTGACACAGGTCTGGATCGCGTTCGCGGGCGCGGGCGTGAAGCCGGCCGTGGTTGAACGGAAAATGTTGTAGCGCATCTGCCCGCCACCACCGCAGTTTGGCGCCGCTGCGTTCCAGTTGACATTGATAGCGCAGGTCGCGCTGCCGGCACTGGTCACCGAACTTGCTCCAGTGAAGGTCGGCGCCAGACTGCACACGCCAGTCGCGGTGGCACTGCTGCAGGTGCTTTGTGCTGATTCGCACGGCTGCACAGTGTCGAGTGACATCACTTTGTAACTGTAAACTGAACCTCCGGATACTGTCGCGTCGTTGTACGAGAGCACATTGTCTACTTCGGCGATCTGGGTAAAGTTCGAGCCGGGGCAGGTGCCATCGGAGCGCAGCACGCGGTAGCGCGTGATGCCCGGCGTTGCGGTCCAGCTAACGGCAATATTGTTGCTGACGTTTGCCACTGCGGTAACTCCGGTGGGCGCCGCCGGCTGATCGCATTGGCCGATGCCGTCAATGGTCTGCGCAGTACCGCCGCCAACCGGATCAAGATGAGTCTTCATCGCGGTGGTGGACGTTCCGCCCCCTTCCCAGGCGATGGCCAGGCGGCCGTAGTAGTCGGATAGATTTGCACCGGTCGAACCGCATGCCGACGGGCCGCCACTGAGCACGCCGACCAGTCGTTGATTTGCGTTATACAGAGGTGATCCGGACGACCCTCCCAAGGTCACGCCAGGCACCACCGAAGCCGGTGGCGGCTGGATGCCCGGCACGATCGGAGGCGTTGGATCCCAGAATGCGTGGAGGTGGGAGACACCGGCGGCGCCGTTGTAACCGCTCGGATCCATATTGGTTTCGACAAAGGTAATGCGCTTCTCGTCGACACCTGGATGGTGGATGCTGGCACATAGCCCGACAGTCAAAGTGGGGTTGCCAGGCGCGGCGCAGGGATGGCTGATGTCGCGTCGATCCCAGCCGGCCCAATAATGATTGTAGGCCGGATTGGCCGGTTGCAAGAACTCGATCAAGGTGAAATCGGCAGTACTCGTGGATCCGGTACGCGCCAGGAAAGTGGCACCGCTGGACGTGGTGCTGGGACGAGGTATGACGTTTCCGCTTTCCGGCGATCCTGGGGTACGACACGTTGCCGACTCGTAATTCCAATAGGTGACAATGGTCGCCGCGATTGCGTTTGACGTGATGTTGCAGTGACCGGCAGTGGCGAAGATCATGCGCCGGTCGTTAGCAGTGTTGTTGAGCAGCGAACCGCTACAGGTATCGGTGCCATTGAGCGTATATGCACCGGCCGAGCGACGCGGTGCATTCCACGGATCGCTACTGCCGAGGCAGACTACGTCCATGTTGCAAGCGCCAGCCTTGCAGTGTTTGGCGGTCGCGCCGAAACCGCGATAACCATGACCGACCTTGACCAACGAAAACTGCACTTGGCGCGTGCTGGACGCGGGCAGGGACAGCTCCAGTACCGCGCTGCTGGATAGCAACACCGGCGTCCAAAGTTGATTGGTTACAGCGTTGTCCTTGTCGGTGAACGGGCCGATCGCCTTGCTGCCATCCGGCGAGCTGACCGTCAGTAGTGCGCCCGCTGGAAGATGAAAGGGACTAAAACCAAAATTGAGATGCGCTGCATCCGGTGTGGCGACCTCGAACTTCCACACCAGGCTGCCATCGGACTTGTTGGTCCAGGTACCATGCTCTGCCGGATTTACATTGACACGATGCCCGATAGCGAAGCGGTAGGGCGCGTTGCCTTTGACATCGGTTACTGCGTCTTCGTTCGCGATCTTGACCATATCGAGTTCGTCAAAACTCAGTTTGGTCTTGTCAGCGTTGAATCCCGCCGCGCCGGCAAGGCCGCTCATCCCCAACATGAGCGCCAGCGTCGCACTTGCAAGTCGTATGCGTATCATCACCTGTTTCTCCCATAGCCCCAGAATTACCCGAATGCGCTCGCGAGCCGGACTAGCTCCTTCGATGCGCTCCACCGTGCATTGTAGCCACGTGCTTGAATGCCGGGTTAGTGAAGATGCGCTTGTGCCCTAATCTTTTTTCTCGATAGCCATTGCAAGGTGTTGAATCACGCGCCTGCGGTTAAGGTGTCCACTCTCAACGCGGGGAATTCAGCTGCAGGCGTCTGCAGTCTGAGCCTTCGACGACAACACTTGCCATGCTGCATCGCCGCATGACGCAATTCCGGAAATTCACTGGTCATGGTGTACAGCCTTTTTGCAAAAGGGCATCGCGACTCTGCTACCGGGCAATAGCGCGTAAGCCGGTGGAAAAGTGAGTCGGACGCATTCCTGAATCCCGGACACCGACAGTTTCCACCTCGTTCCACGGATTAAAATCCAAATGGCAGACCAGACACGCGGCGCCTTGATCCGGATCAATTTGACCGGCTCGGGTAGCCACTAAGGTGCGCATAGTCTGATCGGGAGTGACGTTCTGCCATGGAGTCGAGCTTGCAATCGCTGGCGCGGCGCGCCCTGGCCGCGCTGGATCTGACCAGCCTCGGCGAGGATGACAATCTGGCGCACATTGAGGCGCTCTGCGCTTCGGCGCGCACCCCATTCGGCGCGCCGGCAGCGCTGTGCGTGTATCCAGAATGGGTAGCGACCTGCCGGGCGCAATTGCTTGATATGAAATTGCTGCAGGTGCGGGTGGCGACGGTGGTGAATTTTCCCGACGGCGCCGATGATTGCCAGCGCGTGCGCCGCGAAACCCGCCGCGCGCTGGCTGCCGGTGCCGACGAGATCGACGTCGTGTTCCCGTATCGAAGCCTGATCGGCGGTGACGCCGCGTCGGCTGCAGCGGTGTTGCGCGCCTGTCGCGAATGCTGCGGTGGCCGCGTGCGCATGAAGGTAATCCTGGAGACCGGCGAGCTGCGCATTGCTGCCGTAATCCGCGCTGCGGCCGAAATTGCACTCGACGCGGGTGCGGATTTCCTCAAAACTTCGACCGGGAAGGTGCTGGTGAATGCCACGCCTGAGGCGGCGCGTGTAATGCTTGAAGCCATCCGCGACCGCGGCGCGGATGGCGGATTTAAAGCCGCCGGCGGCGTGCGCACGCTGGATGATGCAGCAATTTATTTTGCACTCGCCGACGAATTGCTGGGACCAGCGTGGGCGACACCAGAACGTTTTCGATTCGGTGCGAGCGCTTTGTTGGTCGACATTTTGCGCGCGCTAAGCGGCGACGCCTCGGTTGCGGGTTTAGAGTGCTGAGACGCTCATGCACACCGCCCATATCATGCTTGGCACGTGCGACGGCGACCCTCAGGTGACGGGCATCAATAGCCTGTTCCAGACCACGCTCGACGCGTCCGACAATGCAGCGTCGGCCAGCGTGGTATTCACTAATGTTGTCGACTTCGACCAAGCGTACGGGCATCGATGCGATGTGGCTGGCTACGCGCGCGGATTGAAAACTTTCGATGCCCTGATGCCGCAACTGTTGCAAACTTTCGGCGACAGGGATCTGCAGGTGCTCAGAGCCGACCACGGCAACGATCCGACTTGGTCGGGCGCTGATCACGCGCGCGAATATATTCCGCTAGTGGCATTTGGACCCGGTGTCTGCGCCGGCACTATCGGCTGCCGCGCCACATTTGCCGACATCGGCCAGCGGGTCGCGCACTGGCTTGGCATCGGCACGTTGGATTGCGGCGAAAACTATCTCTGAGCACCGAACCCATGACAACGCCGCATATCAACGCTCTTGCCGGGGCATTTGCCGAAACCGTTCTGCTACCGGGCGATCCGGCACGCGCGCGGCATATTGCGCAGACGCTGTTGCAGGATGCCGAAAAGGTAACAGACGTACGCAACATGCTCGGCTTCAGCGGAACCTGGCGTGGTCAGCGCGTTTCGGTGATGGGCACCGGCATGGGCATTCCATCGTGCTCGATCTATGCCAGCGAGCTGATTCGTGAATATGGCGTGCGGCGACTGATTCGGGTCGGTACTTGCGGCGCAACGCGCACGGATGTGCAACTCGGCGACATTGTGATTGCGCTCGGTGCCTCGACCGACTCACGCGTCAACCGGCTGCGTTTCGGCGGACACGACTTCGCCGCACTGGCCAGCTACGACTTGGTGCGCCGCGTGGCGGATGGCGCAGTAGCTGCCGGCGTCGATGTGCGCATCGGCAATGTATTTTCCACCGATCTTTTCTATCACCCGCAGGCCGGGCTGTTCGATCTGTTGGAGCGCTACGGCGTGCTCGGCGTAGAGATGGAAGCAGCGGGTTTGTATGGTGTGGCAGCAGAACTCAATGTGCAGGCTGTGGCCGTGCTCGTAGTGTCCGATCACATGCGCCGCAAGGAGGCGATGAGCCCCGAGCAACGCGAGACCGGACTCGACGCCATGGTGCGTCTCGTGCTCGACAGCTTGGTTTGAGCGCGCCGGGTGCAACTCAGAGTGAGATGGCAAATAGCGCACATCTATGCGCCCGCGGCCATAACGGCCGCCGATCCCATTGCGGTTTTGACCTCCGCCACGGCTCGCTTGTACGCGCGGGACGCAAACGTTTGTTGATGCGGCATCGCCGCATGGCGGAACTTTCGAAATTAAGGAATACTTCGTGGTTCTGGGGCCCCGACACGTTCAGGTTGAGCGTCTGCGGAGCGGGCTGCTCACTTTCATTCAGCATGTTTTCGGGGTGTTAAATGTCAAAGCAATTGGAATTGTTGGGGACCGGCCTGGCCGGTAAGTTGATGATGTTCGCGGTCCTGATGTTGGTCGCGGGCGTCGTGCCCGCGGCTGCGCCGAACACAGATCCGAACAGGCTCTGGCAAGACGTTTCCGAGGCCGAGATCACACGGCGTAGCGCGCGCTGGATCGAGCCGCAGCAATACCGGGCGTTGTCGCTGAACTACGCCGGGTTGCAAGCACATCTGGCGCGTGCGCCCATGGAAGGCAGCGTGGGCGTGACCGATAGCCCGCTCAAGTTGTCGCTGCCGATGCCCGATGGCAGCTACGCCGAGTTCGCCATCGTCGAGTCGCCAATCATGGAAGCTGCTCTGGGCGCCAAGTACCCGTCGATTCGCACCTATGCCGGTCAGGGCCTAGCCGATGCGACAGCGACTCTGCGTCTGGATTTCACGCCACAAGGGTTTCACGCCCAGGTGTTGTCCGCCCGAGGCGACTACTACATCGATCCTTACCAGGCGCACGACAACGAGCATTACGTGTCGTATCTGAGACGCGACATGGGCGAGGCTGGCAAGCACTATCGTTGCGGGGTCGAAGGCCATGATCACGGTAGCGAAATAGTCGGGCGCGATAGCGTGGTGCCGAACAACCCGACCGGCGCGAGTTTGCGCACTTATCGCATCGCGGTGGCAGCTACGCCCACGTTCACCAACAGCTTCGGAAGCAGTGTTGCCGATGGACTCGGCGGGGTGACAACGTTGGTTAATCGCGTTAGCGGCGTCTACGAGCGCGAGTTCGCCGTGCGCCTGATCGTGGTTGCCAATAATGACCTGATCATTTACACCACAGCCAACCCCGGCCCGCTGCCGGACCCACCGAACAGTCCCAGCGCGCAGATTCAATCCACGATCGACAACGCGATCGGCTTCGCCAACTACGATATCGGCCATGCCGTCGGCGGCACCGGTGGCGGCGGCGCGATCACTCCGCTCGGAAACGTTTGCGGCACGCAGAAGGCGCAAGGATTCACCGCATTCGATCCACCGCGAGGCGATATTTTCGACATTGACTTCGTGGCGCATGAGCTGGGCCATCAAATGGGTGGCAGCCACACGTGGAATGGCTGCTCCAATCAATCCGCCGGTCAGTGGACTCCCACGTCAGCGATGGAGCCGGGCAGCGGCACTACGATCATGGCCTATGCCGGCATCTGCGCCGACAACCTGATGCCCAACAGCGATTCCTATTTCCACGCGCGCAGCTTCACCCAGATTTTCCAGAACATCACCAGTGGTGGCTCTGGTAACGGCAACACTGTATGCGGCGCGGTCACCGCGACCGGCAATGCGCCTCCAAACATCACTGCACCGGCGAACATGACGATTCCCGAGCAGACACCGTTTGAACTGACTGCCACGGGTAACGATCCCGATGCCGGCGACGTGGTCACCTATAATTGGGAGCAGGTCGACACCGGTTCACGCGGCGCGCCCAGCACCAACGGCGACAATGGAACCGCGCCCTTGTTCCGTACGTTCTACGCAACCAGTTCGCCGACCCGTATCTTTCCGTCGATCCAATACATCTTGGACAACGCCAACGTGCCACCGGCAGCCATCCCCTTGCCACCGGCAGGCGGCACGTTCTTCCCCGCGGAGATCCTTCCGAATCCGGCCAGCGGAACGCGCGTGATGAACTTCCGTGTGACCGCGCGTGACAATCGCGCGCTGGGTGGCGGCCTTCGTCACTCCCCAAACGTGCAGGTAACTGCGGCCGCCACTGCTGGACCGTTCGCGGTTGGCAACATCACCGGTCCTTTGACGGGTGGCAGTACACAGGCGATCACCTGGACGGTTGCCAGCACCGACCTGGCACCTATCAACACTACGCTGGTCAATATCCTGATCTCGCATGACGGGGGCTACACCTTCAGCACCTTGCTGGCGAACACAGCCAATGATGGCAGCGAGACGGTGACCATACCGAACGTAGACAGCGCGCGTACCCGAGTCCGTGTTGAGGCTGCCAATGGAACCGGCATCGCCGCGGGCAACACCTATTTCGACATCACCAATTCCAACTTCGCGATCACCGCCGGTGGATCGGCAGTCACCGTGACCGCGTTAACCGCAGCGGCCAATTTGATCCTGACCCAGCAGGGATCGCCAGCGCCCTCGGTGCGAAACATTGCCACGATTTCAGGCGGCGCTTCGCCTTACACAGCCACCGCTGATACCTATCCCGCTTACCCGGAGATCACTATCCAGAGCCTCTCGGTGTCCGGCACCTCCGTTTTGGCAACTGCAGCGGCTTCCTGCCAAGTGGCAGCGCCTAACGCGCCGAGCTTCCGCATCTATCCGGCGGTGCTGAAGATCACCGATGCGGCCAACCGAACCGCCTCGGCAGTGTTTCCCATCAATGTCTCCAACAATGACATTCCGACGATTGGTACCTTCACCAATCAGATCGTGACACGGGGCAGTACCGTCAATGTGTCGCCTGCCGCCGCCCCCAGCGATGCCAATGGCAACTTCGTGGGCGTGAGCGTATCGCCCACTACGCTGCCCGGTGGTGGCACGGTAACCGTCAACACAGTGTCGGGTCAGGTGACCGTGACCACAACAGGCTCCACAGTGTTGGGCACCTACACCATACGGGTGTTTGCTTCTGACACCTGCGGCGCCCTGGGTGGCGAGCAATTCACGGTGGCAGTAACGACAGTTGATCCGGTGCTCAACTTCAACGGAGCTGCGGTACTCAGCGGCAACAACTTGATTGAGCCAAATGAGTGCAACACACTCGACGTCACGTTGGGTAACACGGGAGGAGGCACCGCCAACACCATCAGCTCAATCCTGAGTACGTCCACGCCGGGCGTCAGCATCACCCAGAACGGCTCCGTCTACCCGAACATTCCGTCCAGCGGCACCGGTGTGAACGACACCGAATTCCAGATCAGCACCTTGGCCAGCGTTGCCTGTGGCAGCACCATCGCACTGACACAAACAGTGACCTACGCGGGTGTTGGATCGCCAAGCACATTCAACTTCAACCTGCCAGTCGGCCAGCCCGCCGGAACAAATTATCAGTTCGTGTCCAGCAGCGGTGCTGCAGCGGTGCCGGGCACGACGATACTCGCGGGCAGCCAGGCTGATGACGCGGTGGTTGCGTTGAGCGTGCCGGCTGGATTTGCATTCAGTGCCTATGGCACACCGGTGACGCAGTTGCGAGCCGACACCAATGGCACCCTGCAGTTCAACACCGCAACGGGCGACTCCGAATGGGACAATACTGCGCTGCCAATCGGCGTCTACGCTGCGCCGACCCTGTTCGCGCATTGGGATGACTTCGATATGCGCACTGCCAATGTCACCGGCGGCGGCATCTTTGTATCAGAGTCCGGCGTGGCACCCAATCGCGTCCTGAATGTTGAGTGGCGCGCGGCGCAATGGCGTGCCACCAATCCTTCACCCGCTCTGCCTGCGCCGACCATCGTATTTACTGTTCGCCTTTACGAAACGATAAACCGCATTGAGATCGTCTACACAACGCTCACCGGTAATATCGCAGGCGGAGCGAATGGTGGGTCTGCGACCGTGGGCATCCAGAAAATGGGAACGGGAACCGACTTCACCCAGTTCTCGTTCAACACGGCGAGCCTTGCCGCGGGCCAGATGCTGACTTTGGGCTTTCCGACTGGTGTTTGCAATGTGGGCCCTGGCGACTGCAACACTGCGGCCAATTTTTTGTTTAGCAGCGGATTCGAGTAAGTCCAGAAATTGGCGGCGTCGCATCGACGCTGCCAGCAAGACCTTGAGCGGCTGGGCGACCCCCGGCCGCTTCTTTTTGCGAAAGATTGGAGCGTTGAGTCGTTTGGTGGGAGCGCGCAATCTTCGTCGAGTCGACTAACGACCTCGTCGAAATACACGCAGCATTGGCGAATCATTCGCGTAGCGAAACGTGAGATCAACTTTCCTGCGCCGCGCCGGCGCCCGCCCGCACTCAAGGCTTGCGGCGATAGGCCCCGTCAAACGAGGTCTGCCAGCTGGCACCTGCGTCATCCGATGTTTCCCAAAGTTGGCGTACGCTGCCATCGACGTTTGGCGTCCAGGTGATTCGTTGTCGCTGCGGCTTGCCGTCGCTCACATTGGGGCGTTCGCCACTGAGCACCATGGCCCCATTCTGCAACCCGCCCACGAGCGAAAGAGTGCCGCCCTGGTCGTCCGTCCAGAACTGATACCAGCGGTTGGTGAGGGCGTCAAAGGCGTTGTAGCTTCTGCCTTCGCCGCCGCTGCTGTTGGTCCAATGCTCGGCCAGCGTGCAACCCTTGTTGACGACACTGACTCGGTTTTCGCCGATCTTGCCGCCGTCGGCAGCGAACACTTCCCAGTCACCAATCCAAAAGTCGAACTCACGCAAGCTGCTGAGTTTGCCTATTTCGCTTGCAGTCGGCCTGAGTGCAGGCGCATCGGGCGCGGCCGGGGCGCTTTCCGGCGTGGGGTTGGCCACAGTCTTCGCAGCGGAAATCGGGAGCGTCGTGGCCAGGTTCAACGTGGCCATCCACAGGTTTCGAACACTCATCGGATGATCAACTCCCGCTTGACGTGGTCAGCCAGCAGAGTGAGGCAGGCACCGCACTGGTGCAAGCGCCAAAGGTCAGGAGTGCAGATGCGGGCGGACGATCGTATAGTGGGTGTGTTAAGCGCAAAGGGGAGCGCGTATGACCAGCCGGATTGCTGTTTTCGGTAGCGGCGCTATGGCGCTTGCCACACTCTGTTGCATAGCGGGCTGCACCGGCATTTCGGATCGGGTTGTGCGACCGTCCGCTTACCCGCGGCCAATGGCCGATCAGCCTGGCGAAAGTGGTCAGGATTTCCGCGCGCGGCGCAGCGCCTGGATCGAGTACCTGCACCGCGCGGCGCCGGGTGTCGACTGGCGCAAACAGGACGCCGTATTCCGCGCGCAGCGCTTTGCCGAACGTGAAACGCTGCGTCGAGAACGAATGGCAGCCGGCGCCACGCCCGCGCAATTGCGCGCCGTTGAAACCACTGCCATCAGCGGTACATGGGTCGAACGCGGCAGCAGCAATCAAGCCGGGCGAGTCACCGGCGCGGCGCTCGACGCGACCAACAACCGGCTGTCCGTGCTCTCGCATGGCGGCAATATGTGGCGCGCGTCGCGCAGCCTGCTCGACTGGACCAGTCCGAACGATGGGGCGCGGTTTGCAGCATCTGGAAATGCCGGCTTCATGGACCGTCTCGCCGGCGTCGGCGGCGAGCGATTGTTGGTGGCCAGTGATAATCCGGCCAACATCTATCGCAGCGATGATGGCGGGCTGAGCTGGAACGCAAACGGCGGAACGCCGCTGGGCAACTCGTGGTACACGATGGGTCTGACCAGTCGTGACGACACCCAGAGTGATGTCTACCTGCTGCGCGTGCACTACGATTTCGGTACCACGAACTGGCGTCCGCATCTGTTCTCGTCCACCGATCGCGGCACCACCTTCACTTCGCGTGGTTTTGTGGGTCAGCGCGACACCGTATCAATATTTTCGCCGCGCTACGACTCATCCAACGTCTATGTTTTGAGCGGCAATCAACTGTCGACGATCACCCCCGGCACGCACGCGCTTGCGTCGGTGTCGACGATCACTCTGGGATTCACGCTCGCCGGCAATGAACAGACCGTGCTGAGCGGAGGTTTTTCTGGCGGGCAGGTATTTCTGTATGCGTTCTACTCGCGGCCGGATACCGGAACCACCGCGGTGTTCCGCTCACTGGATGGCGGATCGACATGGAGCGCGCGCAGCGCAGTGCCAACCACTCTGTTTGGTGCCAATTCTGCGGAATCATCTGGCAACGATCCACTGCGCGCGTATGCCGGCGGCGTGAATCTGTATCGCACGATCGATGGTGGGGCCAGTTGGATTCTGGTCAATGACTGGACCCAATACTATTCAACCCCCGCGAGCAAACTGCACGCCGATATTCCCAACATCGATGTCTGGCGCACCAGCGGTGGCGCCGAGCGCGTGTATATCGCCACTGATGGCGGCCTTTACGAGTCGAGCGATCACGGCGCGACGGTACTGAATCTCAACCTGAGCGGCATGAACGTCTCGCAGTACTACGGCAGCTATACGCGGCGCACACCGCCGCATCAAGTGTTGGCAGGTGCCCAGGATCAGGGCTATCAGAAAGCGCTGGCACCGACCGGTGGCATCGATTCCTATGTGCAGACCATCAGTGGCGATTACGCCCATCTGGAATCGAGCGATGGGGGTACCAATCTGTGGATGGTCTATCCGGGATTTGCCATGGTCGACACCACCACCACTGCCCCTGGTCAAGCCGGACTTGTCGACTGGGACTTTGCGGCAAACAATTTCACTGGCTGGTTCTTCCTGGCACCGCTCGCGGTCGATCCGCTGAACTCCTCGCACGTGCTGCTCGCTGGTGGCAATGTCAGTGGCAGCGGGCAACGGCTGATCAGTCTGACGCGCAGCGGCGGCACGATCAGTCATGCTGAAATCGCCTTCGACTTCAGCACGGCCGTGACTGCAGTCGCGTACTCGAACAATGGCGGCACGCGCTACGCGATGAACGATAGCGCCCAGTTCTATCGGCAGGTGGGTGCCGGCGCGTGGACGCAGGTCAGCAGTGGATTGCCGGGAAATCACTTCTTCTTCGGCAACCGTATTCTGGTCGATCCCGCGGTCGCCGGCAAAATCTATGTTGCGGGCTCGGGCTACTCCAATCCTGGTGTCTATGTGTCGGTAAACGATGGCACCACTTTCGTGCCGATGAGCACTGGTCTGCCGAGCACCATGGTGTTTGATCTGGCCATGTCCAACGATGGCGCGCATCTGTTTGCGGCGACCGAGGTCGGCCCGTATTACTACGACACCGCCACCAGCAGCTGGCAGGACATCGGCGCGCTGGGTGCGCCGGAGCAGGAGTACTGGGATGTGGATTTTGTCGATGCGCAGAACATCGCGCGCTTCTCGACCTATGGCCGCGGCATTTGGGACTTCGTGCCGCAGGCAACCTCGGTGCTGTTTCGCAACAGCTTCGAGTAGCTGCGCCGGCACATTCGATGTGGGGGATTTGCAGCTCCTTGTGCCCGGTGTTGGCCTAGCGGCGCCGTCCACGGCCGCCGCAGCCTCGCGCAGGCAATTCTTGCGGCCAATCATGGCTGTCGCTCGAAGCAGCCCAGGTCCCGCGGTGTGTTGAAATCCGGCACGGCGGGCAAATCCACATTGCGCGGCAGCAGATCCAGATCCAACTGGATGGCGCCATCATTCCATTCGCGATCGAGACCGGGAGAATCGGCGCGCAATCGGTAGTCCAGATTTGCCTCGTCGACAAAGCGAGGCTCGGCTTCGAAGATCAGCGGCAAGCCAGACAATCCTGACGCGTTGCGCACCAGCAGATTGAAGATCGAATTGTTCGGCGGGATGGCGCTCAGCACTGGCGACGCGTCCGCAAAGATCGAACCGCGGATGTATGCCGGGCCGTTTGTGGCAATGGCTTCGGCAGGAATCTGGTTTTGCGCGAACGTGCTGTTGAAAATGTAGACGGAGCCATCACCCTCGACCGCATACAGATTTTTTTCCACTTCGTTACGTTCGACCAATGAATTCTGCAGGTGAATTTCTTCGGCGTAGCCGCTTTCCTGGTCAGACAAGTGCTGGAACAGGTTGTAGCCAAGATTCTTGCTCAGGGTCGAATTCCAGAACCTGGCGAGACCCACGCTGCCGCGACCGAGATTGACGATCGACACCAACGCACCGGGTTTGAGGGCGCCTTTTGCATCCATGGCGCGGTTCTCGCTGAATACGTTGCATTCGGTCGGGCGACCGCAGTACTCGACACCACCACCACCCACGGGCGGCGCACCGGCATAAATGTGCATGGCGGCAATGACCAGCTCGTCGGTCTCGGAAACGGTACGGATGGCTGCAAACCCACCCTCCGCGGTCGCACTGTTGCCATTGCCGACGATTCCGCTTGCGTTGAACGCGGTGGAGAACCCCGGCTGATCATTGAATATATAGACGCCGCCGCCGATTTCGGCGCTGTTTCCCGAAATCTGCGCTGGCGCAAATGCTCGCCTGACATGGAACATCTCCATTCCGGCGCCGCGCACCAAGGCGATGCCGCCGCCATTGTGCCTGGCCATGTTGCCGATGATGCCGCTCGGCGAACGTCCGCTGCGATTGAACAGCACCGCGTCGGTCCCCATCCATATGCCGCCGCCGTCATTGCTGGCAACGTTGCCTTCGACCAGCAGCGAGTCGACCGTGCCATTCGCATACTCGAGATGCATTCCGCCGCCATTGTGGTTGGCGTAGTTGTCGTCCACCGTCAGGCCCATGGCCTTCACCATGACCCGATTTCCCGGTTTCCCGGCGATCGACAATCCACCACCATCGTGAGCGCTGTTGCCGGTGATGCGCACGTTCAAGAATTCCACGTGCTGCACTCCCGCCGCTACGTTTACGCCACCGCCCAACGCACCGTCACCCATTGGCGCGCCACCGGTGATCTGCAGATTCTTCAGGAACAATCTTCCGCGTTTCGCCGACAACACTGACGCGGACATGCCGTTGCCATCCAGTGTGGTGTATTGAAAGGCCAGGTTCGGACTGGCGCAATTCTGGAGCAAATTTCAGCTTGGCGCCGTGCGCGCCGCCGCATTCGGGGGATGGAACTTCAAACGAAGGATGTGGCGCACGGCTTGACGCCCGTGCACGACGCTGCATCGTAGCAGTGGGCAGCAGAAC
>JANMSL010000587.1:0-1690 GCA_031389245.1 Lysobacterales bacterium
GCATTATCCTTGCCGGCTGGGCGTCCAACTCCAAGTATGCGTTCCTCGGCGCGATGCGTGCAGCAGCACAAATGGTCTCCTATGAGATCGCCATGGGGTTCTCGATCGTTGGCGTGTTGATCGCTGCCGGTACTTTGAATCTGAGCGAGATCGTCGTTGCGCAGTCGGGCAACGCCGGCATGTTTGAATGGTTCTGGCTGCCCTTGCTGCCGTTGTGCGTGATCTATTTCATTTCCGGTGTTGCCGAGACCAATCGTGCGCCGTTCGACGTGTCCGAGGGCGAGTCCGAAATTGTCGCCGGGTTTCATGTCGAGTATGCAGGGTCGGCCTTCGCACTGTTCTTCCTGGCCGAATACGCCAACATGATCCTGGTCTGCTTCCTCGCGTCGATTCTGTTTCTCGGAGGTTGGCTGTCGCCGTTCCCGGAATCCTGGGGTTTGATCGGCACGGCGGGCTGGTGGTGGCTGCTGTTCAAGGCCAATATCTTCGCGTTTCTCTACTTGTGGTTCCGCGCCACGTTTCCGCGCTATCGCTATGACCAGATCATGCGCCTGGGCTGGAAGGTGTTCATCCCGATCACAATCGTCTGGGTGATGGTCGCCGGCGTGTTGGTCTACAGTGGTTGGCTGTTGCCAGGCGCTTGAGGAATACGAATCGATGAACACAATTGTTCGCTACCTCAAATCACTGATGCTGATCGAGCTGATCAAGGGTATGGGCGTGACCGGGCGTTACTTGACCAAGCCCAAGTACACGGTGCACTACCCGGAGGAGAGTATTCCAAAGTCGAACCGATTCCGCGGTCTGCACGCGCTACGTCGCTACGCCAACGGCGAAGAGCGCTGCATTGCCTGCAAGCTGTGCGAGGCAGTGTGCCCAGCGCTCGCCATCACCATTGATTCGGAACCACGCGCCGATGGTTCGCGGCGAACCACGCGGTACGACATCGACCTGTTCAAATGCATTTTCTGCGGGTTCTGTGAAGAGAGCTGTCCGGTGGATTCAATCGTCGAAACCCATGTGCACGAATACCACTTCGAAAAGCGCGGCGAAAACATTGTCAACAAGCAACAGTTGCTGGCCATCGGCGATCGCTACGAGCGTGAGATCGCTGCCGCGCGCACCCAGGACGCGAGTTTCCGTTAAGGGACCGACACCATGACTCTGCCTCTCATTCTTTTTTATGCCTTCGCCGCCGTGCTCATCGGTTCAGCGGTGGCAGTGATCAGCGCCCGCAACTCGGTGCACGCAGCGCTGTGGCTGGTGCTGACCTTCTTTACCAGCGCCTGCATCTGGCTGCTGCTGCACGCCGAGTTTCTGGCGATCGTGCTGGTGCTGGTGTATGTCGGCGCTGTCATGGTGCTGTTCCTGTTTGTCGTAATGATGCTCGACGTCAAGGTCGAGCCAATGCGCGAGGGCTTTATCCGGCACCTTCCGGTTGGGCTGCTGGTGGCTGGCGTGATGCTGGTCGAGATGCTCGGACTGATCGGCGTCGGGGACCTCAACAAGAGCGGTGGGCTGGTCGATGCGGCTGCCGCGCAAGGACTCTCCAACACGCAATGGCTGGGTCGGGCAATGTTTTCCGAGTACGTCCTTCCATTCGAGATTGCTGCGGTGATCCTGACCGTGGCCATCATTGCGGCAGTCGCGCTGACGCTGCGCCATCGCCCCAGTCAGCGCAGTCAGGACC
>JANMSL010000594.1:0-3383 GCA_031389245.1 Lysobacterales bacterium
GTGGGCCACGTTTCGCGTTACGCGACAACTCAGCCCAACTGCTTGTCGATCAGCTGGGTGAGCTGGGTCTTGCTCACCGCGCCAATCTGGGTGGCCTGCACCTTGCCGTCCTTGAACAGCATCAAGGTCGGGATTCCGCGAATACCGTAGGTACGCGGCGTCTTCTGCGATTGATCAACGTTGACCTTTACCACTTTCAGGCGGCCCTGATAGCTCTCAGCCAGCTCATCGAGCATCGGCGCGATCATCTTGCAGGGGCCGCACCATTCGGCCCAGAAATCGACCAGCACGGGCTCGCTGGACTGCAGAACGGCGCTTTCAAAGCTCGCGTCATCGGCGTGACTGACATGTTGATTCACGAAAATCTCCTTGTTGGACGCGGGCTTGAGCACGCATTCGGTTACACTTGACAGGCTACGACTGGCCGGGAACCACTAAACCTTCCGCCGCGCAGCGATGACTTGTCGGCGCTCCGGGATTCTCGCCCCCATCGTGCCTTGGATCAAGCCAGTTGCTCAATGCTATTCCACATGCGGTCGCGTTGACGCCGCGCAAGCCCCGCAAATCCAGGATACACAGTGTCAGACAAAACGCTTACCGATATAGTTTTTGAGAATTTCGACCTGCACCCGACTCTGCTGCAAGGCCTGAACGACGCCGGATTCGTGCGCTGCACCCCGATCCAGGCAATGACCCTGCCGCTGACCCTGGCTGGCAAGGATGTGGCCGGACAGGCGCAGACCGGCACCGGCAAGACCGCCGCCTTTCTGGTTGCGCTCTACAATCGTTTACTCAATGGGCCTGCGCATCCCGAGCGCCGCGCCCAGGACCCGCGTGCAGTGATCCTGGCGCCGACCCGCGAGCTGGCCATTCAGATCGACAAGGACGCCCAGCAGATCGGGCGCCACACCGGTTTGCGCGTGGCGTTGATCTACGGTGGCGTCGACTACGAGAAGCAGCGCAAGTTGCTCGAAGACGGCGTCGACATCATCGTTGCCACACCGGGCCGGCTGATCGATTTCTTCAAGCAACACGCGGTCAGCTTTCGCGCGATCGAAATGATGATCATGGACGAGGCCGACCGCATGTTCGACCTCGGTTTCATCAAGGACATCCGCTTCCTGCTGCGACGCATGCCAGGGGCGCTTGAACGGCAGAACCTCCTGTTCTCCGCCACGCTCAGCCATCGCGTGCTGGAGCTTGCTTACGAACACATGAACGAGCCCGAAAAGCTCGTTGTCGAGACCGAAACCATCACTGCCGCCAGCGTGCGCCAGCGCGTGTATTTTCCAGCCACCGAAGAAAAACTGCCCCTGCTGCTGGGATTGCTGGCGCAGATGGACGCCAACCGCAGCATGGTGTTCGTCAACACCAAGATCGGTTGTGAGCGCGTGGCACGCACGCTTGAGCGCGCCGGCTACCGTGTGGGTGTGCTGTCCGGTGATGTGCCGCAGAAGAAGCGTGAGTCGTTGCTCGGGCGCTTTACCAAAGGCGAGCTCAGCCTTCTGGTGGCCACCGATGTGGCCGCACGCGGCCTGCATATCCCCGGCGTCAGTCATGTGTTCAATTACGACCTGCCGTTTGATGCCGAAGACTACGTGCACCGCATCGGTCGCACCGCGCGCCTCGGAGCCGAAGGCGATGCGGTCAGTTTCGCCTGCGACGAATATGCGATGAGCCTGCCCGATATCGAGGCCTATATCGAGCAGAAGATTCCGGTCGTGCAGCTGGATCCGACCATGTTGCTGCCGGTACCGCGCTCCGCGCCCAAACCGGTAGATGGTGAAGCACCGCGCGAAAGCGTGGTCGAGGACGCGCTTGCCGAAGCGGCGGCCGAACGCAAGAAACGCCGCGAGCGCGATCAGCGCGATGGCAAACGCCGAGACGGTAAACCAGGGCACACTGGCGGCTCTTCGTCACGCTCGTCTGCGCCTACTGGCGGCCGCAGTGGTGATCGCGGTCCGGAACGCGCGCGGTCTGGCGAACCCAGACGCGAAGGCGCCCCGGTCCGTGCGCCGGCGCCAGTCGCGCCGGTGGTAGCGCCAGTACTGGTCAGCGCCGGCATTCCCTCCGCTTCCGATGCGGACGATGAAGCGCGGCGGCGCAAGCGTCGTCGGCGTCCACGCGGCGATCGCCGTGTCGACACCACCGATAGCACAGTGCAACAAGTGGGCGCCGCGGCCGGAGCAAATCAGGCCATCGACAATGCACCGTTGTTCACGCGCATCAAGATGAAAATCAAATCCTGGGTGCAGCGCCTGCCCTTACCGCGCGGCTGACATCCGCTTCGCGTAGCGGACGTGCGGCGTTACCGTGCCGCACTCACTCACCATCTTGTTTTTGCCGAAATTTGTTTTTAAAGCGCTGGAACGAAACCTGCTTACGTCGACGCCCGCAATCGCGGTGGTAGCGCCGCAATCAACGCGCGCGTCACCGCGTGCTGCGGATCACCCAGCACGTCCGCGGTTGCGCCGGCTTCGACAATGCGGCCTTGATCGAGCACCAGCAACTGGTCGGAAATGAAACTCATCGCGGCCAGATCATGGCCGATGAAGATCAGGCTCAGCTGCCGCTGATCGCGCAGATCGGCCAGCAGATTGAGCACCTCGGCCTGCACCGAAACATCCAGTGCGGAGATGGCTTCGTCACAGATCAGAACTTCGGGATCGGTGGCCAGCGCCCGCGCAATGGCGACGCGCTGCTTCTGTCCACCGGAAAGCTGATGCGGGTAACGATCGATCAACTCGGATGACAGGCGTACGTCGGTCAGCAGTTGGGTAATGCGGGCAATACGCTCGCTGGCCGATGCCACCAGGCGATGCAAATCCAGCGCCTCACCGATTGCCTCGCCCACGCGTTGCTGCGGATCCAGTGCGGTGCCCGGGTCCTGCAATACGATTTGCACGCGTCGCCGCCAATGCTTCAGCGCCGCGCCGCGCAGCTGCCGCGGATCTGCGCCCGCCACCTGCATACGCCCGTGCGCTGGAGCTTGCAGCGCCAGCAACACGCGCGCCAGCGTCGACTTGCCACTGCCGGACGCGCCGATCACCCCAAGTGTCTGTCCGCGCCGCAAGACGAAAGCGAGGTCAGACAGCGCCAAGCGATCCTGGTATCGCGCCTGCAGCTGAGCAACTTCGATCGCCACCGGACCCGCGGCGGGTCGCGGCAATTGCGTTGCATCGACGGCACCCAAGCGCTGTGGATTGCAACGCAGGCGCGGTCGACTGTTACGCAGCTGGCTGACGTAGGCCTGATCGGACGCGAGTACGCTGGCAGTAGCGCCTTGCAGCTCGCAGATGCCGGCGCGCAGTACCAGCAGTTCGTCGGCAATGGCAGCCACCGCGTCAAGATCATGGCTGACGAAAAGCAGCGCCAGTCCACGC
>JANMSL010000601.1:0-8834 GCA_031389245.1 Lysobacterales bacterium
CCAGATCGCCGAACAGCTGACCTTCGACGTCTTTCAGAAACAATACGGGAACGAACACTGCGATCGTGGTCAGCGTCGACGCGAACAATGCACCGACGACTTGACGAGTGCCCAGGTAAGCCGCCTCGATCGGAAGTTTGCCGCCTTCCTTCAGCCGTACGATGTTTTCAGCGACCACGATCGCCGCATCCATCACCATGCCTACCGCGAAAGCGAGACCGGCCAGCGAAATGACATTGAGACTGCGCCCGGCCAGATTTAGAACCACAAACGTGGCCAGCAGCGAAATTGGAATTGCCGAGGCAATCAGCAGTGTGGCGCGGCTGTCGCGCAGGAACCACCACAGGCAACCGACCGAAAGCATAATCCCAGCGAGTAGATTGCCCGAGAGCAAGCCGATCGCGCGGTTGATGAACAGCCCCGAATCGAAACTCTGCTCGATCGCCAGGCCACGTTCCTGCAACGGCCCCGCGCGCAGTCTTGCAACCTCGGCCTTGACCGCATCCAGCGTGGCCAGCACGTTGGCGCCGGTTTCGCGCACGATACGCAGACCCAGTGCCGGATTTCCGTTCTGGTAACCGACGAAGGTCCGCGCCGGGCGCTTGACGCCGATGCTGGCGATGTCACCCAGCTTGACCGGCCTGCCATCGCGCCATGCAAGAATCAGCTCGCCCAGATCTTCCGGGCGGTAGCGGCCGGCAAAACGTAACGTGTATTGACGCCGACCGACGTCAACAAAGCCGCCTGAGACGTCGCTGCTGCGGCCGGTGAGGCGCGCGATGTCCGGAATAGCGATGCCGTAGTTCGCGGCTTTGGCCAGGTCGATGTCGATGCTCAGCTCCTCGGCTTCAGCACCATTCACCTCGACGCGGGCGACGCCCGGAATCGCTTCAATCTGCGGTTTGACTGTGTCCTGCACGAAGCGAAAATGATCTTCGATCGCGCCCTTGGTTGTCGGCAACAGTTGTACGAAAAACCAGGTCAGGTTCTGGTTGCTGTCTTCGCCGGAAAGCTGCACGATCGGCGGATTGGCATCGGCCGGCATCGGCGGTAGCCGATTGAGGCGTCCGAGCACATCCACCAATACCGACTGCATGTCGGTGCCCACTGCGAACGTGAGATTGACCCAGCTGCCACCGGCGTTGGCGTTGCCGTCCATCTGTTCCAGGCCGGGAAGTCCCTGCAGCACTTCCTCCTGCGGCTCCAGAATTTCTGACTCGATCTCGGTTGGCGAGGCAGCGCGCCAGTTGGTCAATACCGACATCTGCGGCCGGTCGATATCAGGGAACAGCTGCAGTGGCAGGTCGAACATCGCAAGAACGCCGAACAGCATCACCAACGCCAGCGTGGCCGCAATGGCGGCGGGGTTGTTCAGCGACGCTCGGGTGATATCCATGTCGGGCTCCATTGATCGGACGGCGCGACAATGCGCCAATTGCATCCCGATCAGACGTGCCGCTGGTAACGAAAGTTTGGTCGCTTGCGACGAAGCGAAGACAACACTCGACAAAGCGAATGGGGCGGCCGCTCCGCTGCTAGCGCAGGATCGCGATCTTGTCCTTGTACGAGCGCGACAGCTTGACCTCGTGTCCGGAATCCAGCACCAGGAAATACTCGCCATTGATATGCGCGCGAAACGAACGAATGCGCGAGAGATTGACCATGGTCGAACGGTGCACGCGCTGGAATTGACGGGGATCGAGTTGCACCTCGAGTTCGCGCATGGTGGCGCGCAGCACGTGCGTCTCGGTCTCGGTGTGGATGCACATGTAGTCGCCAGCGGCGTCGATCCAACGAATCTTCGCTGGTTCGATGCGCACGGTAGTGCTGCCATCCTTGATCGCGACGCGGGCGTCCTTTGCGGTCAAGCGTAAGGTGCTGTCACCGGCAAGCGCTTCATCCAGCGTCAGCGATGGCCGGCCTGATAGTTCGCCGAGCAACCCGAGCAGACGCGCGCAATGCGTTTCCGACTCGCGATCGCGCATTGCCTCGCGCACCCGGTGCAGTGCTTGAGCGAACCTGCTGTCATCGATGGGCTTGAGCAAATAGTCGACGGCGCTGGCTTCGAACGCACGAATTGCGTAGTGGTCGTAGGCGGTGACGAAGACCACCAGCGGCAGCTGACTTGCAGGTATCGCGCGTAATGTGGCAAAGCCATCGAGTCCGGGCATTTGCACATCGAGAAACATCAGGTCGGGTGCATGCTCGGCAATAGCGCGAAGTGCTTCCTCACCATTGCCGCACTGACTGATGATGTGCACATCGCCATGATCAGCCAGTCGCAATTCAAGGCCGCGTCGGGCCAGGGGTTCGTCATCGACAAGCAGGGTGCGAATGGTCATGGGTAACTCGTAGCCGCTAGGGAAGGTCTGAACCAGTCACCACTTTGTCTTCGCTGTACAGCTTATCGTTTGCCACACCCGGGTTTTCAACAGCGCAGCTGGTCGCTCTTAACAGCGAAGCTGGTCAACCTGCGGTTTTTCGCTCCCTGACTCAGGGGGCCATTTTGACTCGTAACGTGTTCAGCAGTTCCCCGGCACTATTCGCGCACTGCCCCGGAGGTTTCGAACGGCAGCCGCAGCAGGATCTCGGCGCCGTGCGGGCTGCGGTTGCGCATCACGAAACTCTGCCGCGCACCATACAAGACGCGCAGTCGTTCGCGCGTGTTGCGCAAGCCCACGCCATTGCCGGCAGGCAAGTCGACGCTGGGCTGGTCGAAGCCGGGGCCATCGTCACGCACTGCAATTTCTAGCATGTCGCCATCGCGCCGCGCAGCGATCTCGATACTGCCGCCTTCGATGCGTTTGGCCACCGCGTACTTGATCGCATTCTCGATCAGCGGCTGCAACAGCAGGCTGGGCAGCTGCGCCGAGTAAGCGGCTGGTTCAATGTTGGATTGCAGGTTGAGGCGATCAGTGAAACGCAGTTTCTCGATGCCCAGATACAGATGCAGCGCCTCAAGCTCCTGCTTGAGCGTCACCCGCTGCACCGGATCGGCGTCCAGCGAATAGCGCAGGAATGCCGACAGGCTGGTCACCATGCGGTTGGCGGTGGCGCTGTCGTGGTCGAGGATCAGTGTCGAAATCGCGTTCAATGTGTTGAACAGAAAATGCGGGTTGAGCTGATAGCGCAGCATTTTCAGCTGTGCCTGATGCGCCATCGCATGTGCCTGCAGGGTTTCCTCGGTTTGCCATTGCAGCTTGAGGTAGGTTTTGATGCCGAAATAAAGTCCGGCCCAGCTGATCACCACATAAGTAAAGCTGCCCATGTAGGCGATGTAGCCGAGCAAGCCGGATGGGCGGCAATCATCACAGCCCCACTGCAGCAGTGCGTAGACATAGGCCTGCGAAATCAGCAACGAACAGAGCAGGATCGGCATCAGCGCGGCTGCCAGAAACACGGGCACCGGGAAGCGCGATAGATAGCGCAATACATAACGCAGGCCGGTGGTCAGGGTCAGGCCCGCCGCGGCGGTGACCGCCACCACGACCCAATAGTCGGCGGGCTTGCCGTGGCCAAGCGCGGTCAGCAGGCTATATGCAAAATAGCCGAGCCAGCCGCCGACGTGCAGTGACCAGAACAGACGCTCGCTCGGGCGACCAGCTAGATCGAGGTCTGTGGTCGAAACAGATGAGGATTCCATATCGCGATGGTATCGACTGTGCGGCCGGATGACAGCGCATTGCGCTTCGGCTCATCCCGCATCAGGTGCAGCTGGGCGCAGACCGCCGCTGCGCTGCGCAGCCTTCACAGCACATAGGCAGGGTCGATCAACTCTGGCGCTGGACGATAGCCGGGCACTTGCAGTTGCCGCAGCTGCACGCTTTCGTGGATCAGCGCCGATGCTGCCAGTCGGCGCGGCAGTTGCCGATGCGGTCGCCAGCGCCGCATCCAGAGATCGTCGTCACTGCGTCGCCAACGCGGAATTGGCAGCAATTCCATCGCACGCCAATAGAAGTGGGCGCGCAATTCATCGTGCATGGGACACGCTGCGTGCTGCGCCATGACACTTGCCATATCCGGCTGGCTGTTGCCGCGCGTGGGGTCGAGGATCGCGGCGCTGACCTGGGGTCGGAAGCTCAATCCGGCATGTTCGGCTTCGCGCTTCATCCACGCCAAGGGAATGCGCGAAAGTCCGGCTTCACGTTCGGCATAGCCGCCGCCGATATCCGCATGCACGCCAGCAAACCAGACCTGGGCGACATCGCTGTTGGCGCCCTCGTTGTCGCTGATCGAAGACGGTTCCGCCCACAGGTTCTGCACGAACATCGCGCGTCGCTCGTCCAGAGCCAGTGCATGACGCACGGTTTCCACGCTGAGGTTTCGAAAGGTACGCTCGAATGTGCGTGGTCGCCATGGCGAGCCAACCGCGCTGACGGTATCGAACAGGCCGAGAAAGCGGATGCGCCTGATGTAGTGGCAATAGGCATTGCGGAAATCTCCCGCCGCCTGACGATTCCCACGCGTGGCATAACTGGACCACGCAAACGGCACCATCTCGTCGAAGCCGTCGCGCAGTAAACCGACTTTGCTCAGCATCGCCGCCAGCACGCGCACCGCATAGGCGCCGCGGCTGAACCCAAAAAAATACAGGGCATCGCCGCGCCGATAGTGGGACATCAGAAAGCGATAGGCCGAGCACACGTGCCGTTGCAGCATCAACGCGGAAATGGAATCGATGAACTTGAGCACGCGGCGCGACAGCGGCAACGTCAGCGAATCCGGCTCGACGGTGCCCACGCCCGGTTGGTAGTAAATCAGCTGATCATCGCCATCTCCGAGCATGCGCACCAGGCGTTGAATGTTGGTGTGCCCGGCTCCGGGATAATTGTTGGTGCCATCGATGCACACCACTATGCGCTTGGCCATGGTCGGATTCCCTTAATTGTCGTCAGCGGCGCGAGAACAGTTTGGCGACAAGGGTGTCGACCATGCACTGGGGCAAGCGTACTGGCAGGCCACGATTGCTCAAGTGGCTCGACACCGAAATCGGCGCAGGGAAGGCTTAATGTTTTGGCACTTGACATTTCTGATTACATGCGTAATTGTATGCATCAATTACGGATGTAATCGAGCTATGGTCCCGATCAGCGACGCCGAATCGACCGTCATGGAAGTGCTCTGGCGTACCAGTCCGATGGGCGCGGACGAAGTTTGCGCGGCGCTGACGCCAGCGCAGGACTGGCAGGAGGCCACGGTCAAGACTCTGCTCAACCGACTGCTCAACAAGGGTGCGATCAGCGCCGAGAAAGACGGTCGGCGTTACCTGTATCGACCTGTGCTAGCGCGCGAGGACTATCTTCGGCAGCAAAGCAGCGGCCTGGTCGATCGATTGTTCAACGGCCGCATCGCGCCGTTGGTCTCGCACTTCAGCACGCAACGCAAACTGAGCGCAGAGGATGTCGCAGAGCTCAAGAAACTGATCCAGGGGTTTGATCATGAAGTCTGAATTGTTGGCTGCGCTGTTCGAGATCACGGTAGCAATGAGTCTGATGTTGGCGATCGTGCTGCCGTTACGATTGGCAATGCGCCATAGCCTGGGCACGGTTGCTGCGTATCGGTTGTGGATGAGCGTTCCGCTGGTGATGGCGGCCAGCCTGCTGCCTGCCTGGACACCGTTGCGTGATGCGACACTTTCCGGCAATACGCTGGCCACAGTGCAGGTGATATCCGCTGCGGCTCAATCGCGCGTGCCCGGCGCTGATGGGCAAACGCTGCTGTTGCTGGGCTGGCTGATCGGTGTTGTGCTGATGGCGGTGCTGCTGACGCGGCAACAGCGACGCTTTGTACGTTCACTCGGATCATTGCAAGCCATTGCGCACGGTATCTATCGCGCCAGTGCGGCCAATGCCGTGCCCGCACTGATCGGCGCACTGCCGCCGCGCATCGTGGTGCCGGAGGCATTCGAGCAGCGCTACTCGCCGCTGCAACAAGACCTCATCCTGTTGCATGAGCGCACGCACATGCGCTGCGGCGACGCCCAGATCAATGCCCTGCTCGCAGCCCTGCGCTGCCTGTTCTGGTTCAATCCATTGCTGCACTACGCCGCCGTGCGACTCCGTATCGACCAGGAGCTGGCCTGCGACGCCATGGTGCTGCGACAACGACCCGATGCGCGACGGCCCTACGCCGAAGCGATGTTGAACACGCAACTGGCCGATACCGGACTGCCGGTCGGTTGCCAATGGCAGTCCAGCCATCCACTGAAGGAACGTATCTACATGATGACCACACCATTACCCAATCGTCTGCGCCGCAGAATTGGCAATGTCTTGATTGCCGCAGTGCTGGGCTCCAGCGTTGCCCTGGCCTGGGCTTCGCAATCACCAAATCCTGCCTCCATTGGCATTGCCGATCGCGAGGCCGCATTCGCTCAGGTCTCGCCTCCGCGCTATCCCGCGGCAGCCGTGCGCGATGGCGTCAGCGGCCATGTGATGTTGAGCATCGGCATCGGCAGCGATGGCAAGCCGATGACGATCAATATTGTGCAGAGCCATCCACCCGGCGTATTCGAAGCAGCTGCGTCGGCAGCGGCGGCCAAATGGACTTTCAAACCTGCTGTAGAGAACGGCGTCGCCATCGCTTCCCAGGTGATGGTGCCCATCAGCTTCAGCCGCGATGGAGAAACGCCGGCCCCGGCAACGACACCGGTCCCGCGTGTGCTTGACACGTTGCAGGTGGAAGCTACAGAAGACTGAGCGGACCGCCCAACATCGGAGCGCGTATGCATGCGCGCTCCGTGTCGGATTTAAGGAACTTCAAGTCGCGTATGACCACGCTGCGCGACCCGCGTTCAATCTTGGAACGCAATAACCATTTTAATTTTCCAGACTGGAACTGTGAGTGGATTGACGTGTCCATTGGGCGCGCATTCCGCGCATGGAGTAGTCGCTATGAAAATTCAATCCGGGAAAATAGTCGAGTCGCAGAACTTTCCGAATCGAAAAAAATCGCCTTGCGTTGTTCGAATGCTGGCATCGATCTCTGCGCTCGCCTGCGGCAGTATCGTGACAGTGGCTAATGCTGGCGCTGGTGGTTATGTCGGCACGCGCGTGGGCGCAAGCTACGACAACGTGGATACGCGCGGCACCGGCGCGATGGGCGAGTTGTTCGGCGGTTTCCGCTTCACCGAAAACTGGGCACTGGAGCTGGGCATTTTTGGCATGACCGAATCGGTTGATTTACCCGTTGAGAGCAGCGTCCTTAACAACTTGACCGGTGATCGGCTGCAAATGCGCGGTGCATCGATTTCGGCGCGCTACACGCTTCCGATCAGTGAACGCGTTCGCTTTTATGGGCGTGTCGGACTGGCCAATTTCGACGTGGAGCAGCGACTGGAAGTGCAGGTGCTTGCAATTCAAGGTAATCCGCCGGTGGCGACCGAGGTTACCTATCCAATCGTCACCCATGGCAACAGCTTCGGCAGCGTGCTTGCCCTGGGCGTGGATACTGCGCTCAGTCAACGCTGGCGCGTTGGCGCTGAACTTCAGCACTATCGCGGCGATCTGCGTGAGGGGCCAGTCAGCGCGAACGAGCCGTGGCGGGGGATGGCATTCAATCAATCCGGCAGTTTGCAGGCGGCGATGGTGACTTTGGTCGCGGACTTCTAATCTTTGGGCTCGCGTCCTGGTCGGGGCAGCGCTACTTCGTCACTGCTGGTATTTTCCACTTGTTGACGACGTCGGAGTAGCGCGAATGGCAACGAAACCCAGATTGCACGACGAACAAACCCGCCTGGCGGTGTTGATCGATGCCGACAATGCCCAGCCCTCGGTGATCGAGGGACTGCTCGCCGAAGTTGCCAAATTTGGCGTAGCCAGCGTCAAACGCATTTACGGCGACTGGACCTCGACCAGTCACACGCAATGGAAGCACAGCCTGCTCAAACACTCGATCAGTCCGGTGCAGCAGTTTGCTTATACCAAGGGCAAGAACGCCACCGATTGCACCTTGATCATTGACGCGATGGATCTGATGTACACACGCCGCTTTGATGGCTTTTGCCTGGTTTCCAGCGACAGTGACTTCACCCGTCTGGCGCAGCGGTTGCGGGAAGAGGGCCTCACGGTTTACGGATTCGGCGAAAAGAAGACGCCGGATCCATTTGTGCAGGCCTGCGACAAGTTTATCTACACAGAAGTGCTGCGGCGCGAGTCTGCGCCGACCAAGTCGACGAGCAATCCCGCCGCGGCCAAGCGTGCGTCGACGGCCAAAGCCGCGGGCGAAGCCATGCCAGCAAAGGCCGCAGTGTCGTCGGTGACGGTCACACCCGTCGCAGCCATGTTGCCGGTCGAACCGATCCCAGTTGTGCGCAAGAACGATGATGCCTTCCCGATCGAGTTGATTCGATTGGCAATCGAGGACGCATCGGATGATGCTGGCTGGGCATTTCTGGGCGCCGTCGGCAGCTACCTCACCAAGGTACGACCCAATTTCGATCCACGCCTGTACGGGCAGAAAAAGCTCAGCGATCTGCTTCGCCAGTTTCCGAAGTCGTTCGTGGTGGAGGAGCGAGGCGCGCAAGGCGCACCCAAAGCGGTGTACGTGCGGTTGGCTTAGATTGCCCGGTTTGGGCTCGGTGCACGCCGTACTCAGAAGCTCCAAGCAAGCACCGAATCGAATGGCGAAGTTTCCGTCGCTGCCTTGAATAGTGACGCCGCGCATAGCGGTGCACTCGAAAAAAAACCCCGCACAAGGCGGGGTTTTTCATTTAACCAAGGCATCGCGGCTTGACCAGCTCCGCTGTTAAAAGCCGCCGCTCCTTGTACGGTAGGAGCGCACCCGGGCGCGAATGGATGCCGCCGAGTGTTTATCGCGGCCGGGTCCGCTCCTAC
>JANMSL010000607.1:0-1734 GCA_031389245.1 Lysobacterales bacterium
CTCATCGAATCGATAATCCTGCACCGGCTCGGCAATACGAATATCGGGCGGGCGCCGCGAAATGTTCAGATCGGCAGGCGCAGACGGCGGACTCAGATTGCCCGCGCGATCAATCGCGAACACGAACCAGGTATGCACGCCATCTCTCAGGCCGGGATCGAGATAGCTATTGGTCGGCAGCGCCAGCACGCGCATATCTTCGGGGAACGTGGAGCCCCCATTCACCGCATTGCCGTCGCGGATCAACACGTATCCGAGCAGATCAGGCTCGACGTTGGCATCCCAACTGAGTTGGCCATCGCCATTCGAATCGACCGCGATCAGTCCGGTGGGCGTCGCCGGCGGCAGGTTGTCGATGGTCAGCTGGATGCTGTCTTCTGCGCGATTTCCGTTTTCATCCCAGGCTTCAAGCAGCAATCGGAACGACGCGCCTTCGGCATGCGCACGCGTGTCCCAGGTTGCGAGCGAAGCCGCCCGAACTGACGCGCTCGACTCGGCAAGCACTGACACCAGTGCCTGCGTGTTGGCATCGAGCAGGCTGAGCCGATAGTGATCGAAATCCGATTCGCTGAAGGCCGTGCCGGTGACATCAACCAGTCCATACACTGCGGACTGATCGGAGGGCGCGATCAAATCAACTTCTGGCGGCGTGCGATCTATGACCACAACCGCAGCATTGCTGCGTGCAGACTCGTTGCCGGCATGATCGATCGCAGTCACTTCGTAGCGCAGCGTGCCATTGGGCACCGCAATGTCGAGATGCGAACGCCCTGGAATCAACACGGTGTTGAGTTTGGCGCCATCGCGATAGACCTGATACCCGGCTAGGTCAGAAGCCGGCATGTCGTTCCAGGCCAGCGTTACGTCGCTGTCACCCTGACGATGCGCGACCAGTTCGATCGGGGCAACCGGCGCAGAGGAATCCAGATGAATTCGGATGCGCGTCGAGGCGCTGAGTTGCACCTTGTCGCGTGCGACCAGCTCAAGGAAGTAGTCGCCGTCCGGAACGACCAGATCCACCACGCCCAACTCTGCCGCTGTCACGGAAGCATGCTGGATCAAGATGTCTGACCAAAGCCCGAGACTGGCCTGGTCAGGCGTTGCGATGCGTAGTCGGTAATCAGCCAGATGCAGATCGCTGGCACTGCCGGAGACACGGAAGCGGCGCGCGACGTATGCGTTGTCGACCGGTTCGCTCAAAATTGCGACCGGGGTCGTGTGGTCAATGTGGAACCGACGTTCGGCTTCAGAAGCGTGATCGGCCTTGTCTTCGACGCGCAATTTCAGAAGGTACTCGCCGTCGGGTCGCGCCAGTGACAGCGTATGCAGCACAGCAGTGTGCGCGGCCGTAGTCGACTCAACCAGGTTGGTCTCGACAGCAGGCGTCTGCGCATGCGCCATGGACAGGATGAACCGGTCCAGATTGCGATCGGATGCAGTGCCCGCAATCGCCGCCTGAGTTGCGGCGCCGCCCAGTACGGCACCTTCCTCCGGCGTGGCGATCAGCGCAACCGGCGCGGTGCGATCCACAATCAGCTCGTGCTCCAGACGCGCGACGTTGGCAACGCGGTCGCCTGCGTTCAGGATCAGCGCATGTGGGCCCTCTTCGACTTGGGTAAGATCCAGCAACGTCGCGACACCCGCATTTGCCAATACGCCTTGCTGAGCACCCAACTGCCAAGACGCCGATCCGAAGTGCGGCTCGTCGAGGTTGATCGTGAGCGGGCCGGTGCC
>JANMSL010000224.1:0-5710 GCA_031389245.1 Lysobacterales bacterium
CCGGTCATCGCGCCCAGCGCATTGACGAACGGCTCCGTGTGCAGGTAGTGCCAAAGCTTTTCCGCACCCTTGCGGGCCAGCGTGTGCTCTACGTGCACGGTGCCACGCAGTCGCACTACGTCCTGGGCGGTGTAACTGCGCTTGACGCCCGCCCAGCGTGGGTTGTTCTGCCAGTCGAGCCGGATCTGTTCGGCGGTGGGGAGGGTGGTTTTCATAATGGTCTCCAATGTTGTGGTGCCAGCGGTGAATTGCCTGGTGCTGCGGTGAATCACGGCCCTCCGCCGTGATGGGAAGTGGACACGGCTGGGCCCTGGCCCAACCTGCAAACTTGGGCTACGGCAATTCCTGGTAACACGGCAAGGTCAGAAACTCGACCAACTCCTTGTCATGAGTCCACGCGCCGAGCATGCGGGTCGCATCGTCGAACTTCACAGCACCCGGCAAGCCCTGCACATCAACACGTGTGCGGATGGTTGCCAGCGCACTGTCGAACAAGGCGAAGTCGATCGGCGTGCCGTCATCGAGCTGCAGCCCGCCGACATGCAGCCACTGCCAGAGCTGCGCGCGCGAGATCTCTGCGGTGGCGGCGTCTTCCATCAGGTTGTGGATCGGCACGCAGCCAAGCCCATCAAGCCATGCAGCAACGTAGCGCACGCAGACATCGATGTTGTTGAGGAAGCCCACGCGAGTGATGCTGCCGCTGCTGGGTGTGATCAGCTGATCGCGACTGACCTGCACGTCTTCGCGCGATGCATGCACCTGATTCAACGTGGGCATGTGCTGGTCGAAGATTGCCTGCGCTATAGGTATCAGGCCGGGATGTGCGACCCAGGTACCATCATGTCCGGCTTTCACCTCGCGCAACTTATCGACGCGCACCTTTTCCATCGCAGCATCGTTGGCGGCAAGGTCGCGCGCAATCGGAATCTGCGCGGCCATACCGCCCATGGCAAAGGCACCGCGCCGATGGCAGGTGCGAATCAGCAGCTCGGCGTAGGCCTTGAGAAATGGGGAGGCCATGCTGACCTGTCCGCGTTCCGGCAGTACTTTCCCGGGGTGAGCGCGAAAGGTCTTGATGTAGGAAAAAATGTAGTCCCAGCGCCCACAATTCAGCCCAACGATGCGGCCCTTGAGTGCATGCAATATTTCATCCATTTCAAAAGCAGCGGGCAGCGTCTCAATCAACACCGTCACTTTGATGGTGCCTTGCGGCAGGCCAAGGCGCACTTCGCTGAACGCCATCACCTCGTCCCAGAGCATGGCCTCGGTATGGCTCTGCAACTTGGGCAGGTAGAAAAACGGACCGCTTCCAGATTGGGCGAGTGATTTGGCATTGTGACAAGCAAACAGACCGAAATCGAACAGCGCGCCGGAGATCGGCTGGTCGTCGATAAGCAGATGCTTTTCGTCCAGGTGCCAGCCTCGCGGACGCACCATCAGCGCTGCCAAGCCGTCTGCTTTGAGGGCGTAGCGCTTGCCTTCGGACGTGGTGAAGTCGATGCGACGCTCGATGGCGTCGCGCAGATTGATCTGTCCCTGGATCAGCGTGTCCCAGGTCGGGCTGGTCGAGTCTTCAAAATCAGCCATGTACACACGTGCGCCGGAGTTGAGCGCATTGATGATCATTTTTCGATCGACCGGACCGGTGATCTCGACTCGCCGGTCCAGCAGCGCATTGGGAATGGGCGCGACCTTCCAGTCGCCTTCGCGGATTCCGCGGGTTTCCGCAAGAAAATCGGGCAGCTCACCCGCGTCGAAGCGCATCTGACGCGTGCGGCGCGCCTCGAGCAGATTCTGCCGACGCAGCTCAAACCGTTGATGCAGTTCGACCAGAAACTCGGTCGCCGGTTCGGTCAATACCTCGCCAGTGGCGGCATCTGCGGCTGCGCAGAGGAGGGTTCGGGTGCGGGCGGTTTCGGGAACTGCGGCCATGTCTGGCTCCTTCTATTCATCAACAGCACATTGCAATAGCGAGACTGCCCTCCAACAGTTTCGCCGGGCTCGAAACTAGGGTGACAACACGAGTTTGACAAAGCAAATGTTTCAATGTAATACATGAACAATGTCAATACATGTTCAATGCTTTGTATCAAAAAGGATTTTTTCTAAGAACTGGGACCATGAGCGCAAACAAACGTTTGAAACCTGAGCGCGGACGTACAAAAACCGGCAAGCGTAAAGCTTCCATTGACGCGCCGCGCGAGACCCGTTTTTACTACAAGGGCAGCCGACTCAAGCAGCTGCGCGCGTTTTGCATGACCGCCAAGTTGGGTACCCTGTCGCGCGCTGCCGAAGCCTTGTTCCTTAGCCAACCTTCGATCAGCTTGCAGATCGCGGCGCTCGAGCGCGACTACGGCAAGCACTTGATGAAACGAACCGGGCGCCGGGTAACACTTACCCGCGAGGGCGAAATGCTCTATGAGCTGGCGCTGCCACTCATCGAAAACCTCGACAACCTCGATCAGCAGTTCAAAGGCAGGCTGCAAGGCATGGATGCTGGCGAGCTCAATATTGCTGCCGGCTCCTCGACCATCCACTATCTGTTACCGCCGTTGGTGCAAGCGTTTCGCGAGCGCTATCCCGAAGTGCGTCTACAACTGCACAATGTGACTGGCAGCGATGGGCTGGCGATGATGCGTTCGGACCAGGTCGATTTCGCCGTTGGCTCAATGCTGGATGTGCCCGGAGATCTGGCCTGGGAACCAGTCTACGCGTTCGACCCCATGCTGATCGCGCCGATCAATCATCCACTCGCGGCGAAATCAGAGATTGCGCTGTCAGACCTCAGCCCGTATGGGCTCATCCTGCCGCCGAAGCGATTGACCACCTATCGATTGGTGGACCTGATATTCCAGCAGGCGCGCGTACCCTACACCGTAGCGATTGAAGTCGGTGGCTGGGACGTAATCAAGCAATATGTAGCGATGGGCCTGGGCATCTCAATCGTGACCGGCATCTGTCTGGCACCCAGCGACCGTCTTGAAGTACGCAATATGCGCGCTTTCTTCCCGCAGCGGAGCTATGGCGTGGTGATGCGCAAAGGCAAGTATCTGAGTCCACAGGCACGGGCTTTTATCGACTTGATCAAGCCCGGACTCTTTCAGCGTCGCGACTACTTCGAAGCCGGTCACTCAGAACGTTGACCGGGTTGCTGACCGCATCGGACCTCAACGGCGCTGCTTCTTCGTCGCCACCGGCTTTTTCGAGCCGCCCTTCTTGGCGACCATGCCCTTGCCGACAGACTTCTTTGCCACGCTTTTTTTTGCAGACGCCTTTCCGGGTGCAGATTTCTTGGCAACCAACTTGGGCTTTGCGGGCTTTTTCGCCTGGACGTTCTTCAACGCAGCTTTTTTGGCCAAGGTTTTTTTCGGAGCGGTTTTTTTCAGCGCGGCTTTTTTCGGCACGCTCTTGTTGGACACCGATTTCTTTACAACTTTCTTTGTTGCCGCCGACTTGGAAACCCCTTTTGCGGCCGACTTCTTGAGCGGGGACTTCGAAACGATCGGCTTTGCAGCCGCGACTTTGCGCGCAGCAGCTTTGTTGACGGCAGCTTTTCCGGGTATCTGTTTGCCAGGCAAAGGTTCAGACGCAGCCTTCTTGAGAGGCCCGGCTTTCTTTACTTGCCCGGCTTGCGTCCCGGTCGCAGCGCCCGCCGCCGTCTTGCTAGATGCGGACTGCTTGGGCGCAAGCGCTTTGGTTGTGGCTACGGGCGGCAAGGGAGGCGACTTGGCACTGGGCTCTGGCGTGGGTTTGGCCGCGGCAGTCAATGTCGCGGTCGTTTTCGACACACCCGCAGTCTTCACTGCAGCGGGTTTGGTTGTGACTGGTTTCACCGGCACTGGCACCGGGTCTCCGTTCAGCCACGCGAATACTTCCTCAGCATGGCCATCGGGCGCCACTTTCTCCCAGATCTTTTCGATCTTGCCGTCCGGCCCGATGACAAAGGTGCTGCGCGCCACGCCCATGTAGTGACGTCCGTACATGTTTTTCTCGACCCAGGTGCCGAACGCCTCGCAGATGACGTGGTCAGGGTCCGGAATCAACTTGAAAGTCAACGCATGCTTGCGCGCGAAGCGAAAATGCGATTTCTCATCGTCGGCACTGACCCCGAGCACCTTGACGCCCAGACCGCGGAAACGCGGGTGGTTGTCGCGAAACGCACAAGCCTCACGGGTGCACCCCGGAGTGTCGTCCTTCGGGTAGAAATACATGACATAACGCTTGCCGCGCAGCGAGGCTGCGGAAATCGAGCCAAACGCCTCCGACGCGAAGGCAAAATCTGGCGCTTGGTCACCTACCTGTAATCTGTCACCTACTTTGAGCATGGAATTCTCCTGGACGCGTCCACGGGCGTCCGCCCCTCGACGTTATGTTGCGAAGAATGCCCGAAGACGCGCCAAATCGGAATGCTTCGACGGCAAGAACCGGCGCTATGTCGCGTTTTTGACCCCTATCCGACAGAGGAAAGCCTTGAGCGCGTCCCGTCCCGCGCCGGAAAGCGTGCCAAACGACTCTATTGGAGCTTGACTCCGACCAGAATCGGATCGTGGTCCGAACTGCGAAATGGGTCGGCGCGATAGCGTGCGCGCAGGCTTGAGGCGTCATATCCGGCCGAACCATATTCAAATGCTGGCGATTCGTCGGCATTGATGTGCCATTCGGCTGCGCGGCTCACCAGCGCGGCCATTTCAGGACTGGCAAGCGCATGATCCAGGCGCCCAGATTCTCCTTTGAAAACATAGCTGTATAACGGTTCAACAGCAGTCTCTGCGAGCACATCACGCATACCACGCGCCTTTAACAGTCGGATCGGGTCTTCCTCGCCCAGCGCGTTGAAATCGCCGAGGGCGATGTAGTTTTTCGAGTTACTCCCGGTTGGGTCCGCCTGCAGCCAGTCCCACAAGGACTGGGCCATCGTTACCCTTGTGGCGTTCCAACAGGCCTGGCCATCGCCCTGATCCGCATTTGGACCTTGGGCCGGATCGCATCCACCCTTGGATTTGAAATGATTGGCGACAACCGTAAACGTGAGTCCGCCCGACTCGAACGTCTGCGCCAATGGCGGTCTTCCCAATTCAAGAAAAGGCGCTTGAGCCAGAACCGCTGCTGCTCCCACCACTTGCACGCGCCCCCGACGATAGATCATGCCCACGGTGATCTGATCCGTTCCCAGACTGGGCGCGTCCAGACTGACGAAGGCGTAGTCTCCAGCAGCGCTGCCCAATTGATGATTCAAGCCGTCGGTGAGGTCGGCGATGGCGCTGTCTTCGCCAAAGCCATCATTCTCAATCTCCATCAATGCAACGACATCGGCCCGCATGCCGGCGAGCGCAGTAATGATCTTGTCACGTTGCCGGGAAAAGGCTGCGGGCGTCTGCGCACCGCGCTCCGTAGGAAACCCGCCGCCCTTGCCATCGCCATTGAAGTAGTTGAGTACATTGAAACTGGCGATGCGCAAGTCGCCGTCAAGCTCGGGCGGTTGCTGTGGTCGGGGTGCCTGCTTCACTGCTTCGATCGGAGCGGTCAGTTGCAGGCGCCAGGTGCCCTCGCGCTGCTCCAGAACGCCTTCAACTCCGGTTACCTGGCTGTCGACGCGCCAAGGCGTTTCAGCTGCCAACGCCTGCGGTAAATACCACAGCCGTTGCGGATAAGAATTGAGCTGACCATCGTCCAGGATCAGGCGCGTGCGCCGATTGGCGTCGCTTCTGGC
>JANMSL010000631.1:0-1616 GCA_031389245.1 Lysobacterales bacterium
AGAAAAATTCGGCCCCTTGATGCCCTTGAGGATGCTCAGTTGTCCGGGCAGCATGTTGATGATTGTGGACGGCACATAGAACGGCGACACCTTGCGCGGACCGCCGTTGTGCAGCGCAATCGCGGTTTGCTCGATGCCGTGAATGCCACCGATACCGGAGCCGACCAGCACGCCGATGCGCTCGGCGTTGGCGTCGTTGATCTCCAGGCCGGAATCATCGATCGCCATGAACGATGCAGCGATTCCATAATGGATAAACGTGTCCATCTTGCGCGCATCTTTTGCGTTCACCCAACGCGTGAAATCAAAATCGCGCACCTCGCCGGCAATGTTTGTTGCATAGGCGCTGGCGTCAAAGCTGGTAATCGGGCCAATGCCGGAACGGCCGTTGCGGATGTTGTCCCAGGCCGTATTCAGGTCATTGCCCACCGGCGAGACGATGCCCATGCCGGTAATCACGATGCGACGCTTGCTCATGGCCTGCTCCATTCCTATTCGCGCCGCTCAATACGGCCGCGGATGTTTTCGTACCCTCAAAACGCAGACTGCGCCTCACGGGCGCAGTCTGGGCGAAAAACCTGCGGCATCAGCCCTTGGAATGGGCTTTGACGTAATCAATCGCCATCTGCACGCTGGTGATCTTTTCCGCGTCTTCGTCCGGGATCTCGCACTCGAACTCTTCTTCCAGTGCCATCACCAGCTCGACCGTGTCCAGCGAATCGGCGCCGAGGTCATCGACAAACGAGGCATTAGCCGTCACTTCGTCTTCCTTCACGCCCAAACGCTCCACCACGATCTTTTTGACGCGCTCTTCAATGCTGCTCATTCGTTGCTTCCTCCGGAGGGACTACCCGGAAGTGCTCCGGGGACAGAAAACGGGCGAGCATTGTAGGGCAATCCTTCACACAGACAAAGCCTTGGCCGAACGGGCGTTTGACAGCGCGGAGCAACGCGGTGTAATGGCCCGACTGCAGGCCACTCATGAACACAAAGACAACGAAACAGCGCCGCTGAATCCGCTGCTTGCAGCATGGCTCCTACGTGTACCCGGTCATGCACTCAGACGATTGACCAGCCAGGCGCGGGCAAAGCGCCACTCGCGGACCACACTGGCGCGGGAGATGTGCATGGCTTCGGCGATTTCTTCGGTGGTCAGGCCGGAAAAGAATTTCAGTTCGACAAGGCGTGCGCCCTTCGCATCACGGATTTCGAGTTCGTTGAGTGCGGTATGCACGGTGATCCAGTCGACGCGTAGATCGATGCTGGAGTCGGCGGCTTCATCGAGAATGGAATCGAGCGGTACAAAAGGTAAGTCGCCACCGCGCTTTTCGGCATTTCTGGCACGAAGGTAGTCGACGACAACGTTGCGAATCGCCCGCGCCGCGACTGCGAAAAAGTGCACGCGATCCTTCCAATCGGTATGTTTGCTGTGCACCAGGCGCGCGTAAGCCTCATTGACCAACTCGGTGGCCTGCAGCGTAAACTCGTTGGGAGTACGCCGCAGCCGCGCGCGGGCGATGTCGCGTAACACCGGATAGACGGCACGCATGAGCGCCGCCTCGGAGTCGGCGCTGCCTGCTCGCCAGGCACTCAGCAGTTCGGTGACTTCGATCTGG
>JANMSL010000653.1:0-5200 GCA_031389245.1 Lysobacterales bacterium
CTGACCGAAATCAAGAACGCCAACCAGGCACGCATCAACGGTCTGGAAATGGATCTGACTTGGGCAGCAACCTACAACTTGCAGATTTCCAGCGGGGTCTCGTTGTACGACGCCGAGCTGACTGCCAACTACTGCGGCGAAACCGACGCGAACGGCGTGCCCATTACCGATTGCGCTGCGGAAGACCTTCAGGCTGCAAGCGGCACGCGGCTGCCAGTGACCCCGAAGTTCAAAGGTAATCTTACGGCCCGCTACACGGCTGATGTCGGTAGCTACCAGGTCTTTGGGCAAGGCGTGGTAGTTCATACCGGCGATCGCACGTCCGATTTGCGTACCGCAGAGAATGGAATTCTCGGCAATCTCGACGCCTACTCCACGGTGGATTTGTCTGCGGGCTTAGGCAAAGACAGCTGGAAATTGGAGTTGTACGTCAATAACGTTTTTGATGAACTCGCCGAGATTTCCAAGTTCACCCAATGTGCAGAGGCGGTGTGCGGTCGGGCGAATGAGGTACCTGAATATCCCAACGGTCAGGTCTACACCGTCACCAATCAGCCGCGCACCTTGGGCATCCGCTTCTCGCAGGAATTTTAGGCGGGCAGCGAGATCCTGTTGAAGTACGCACTAATTGAGAGTGATTGACAGAACCCCGGCCTCGCGCCGGGGTTTTTTATTGGCTTGAAAGCAAGAAGCGTCCGACCAAAGGTCGGACCCACGAGAGCGAAAGCAAACGCAGATGCTCGGTGGGTCCGCGCTGTGCGCGGACGCTGTGTCAGGCGACCGCGGTGATCGCTGCGATCAGTTCGCTGAGTACGCGACTGGCATCTTCGTTGGCAATCTGGCAAGTGCCGGCATTGGCATGGCCACCGCCGTCGTACTTCAGGCACAGCTCGCCGATATTGACCTTGGAGCCACGATTGACGATGGACTTGCCGATGGCGAAAACGGTGTTCTGTTGCTTCACGCCCCACATCACATGGATCGAAATATCGCAGGCCGGATTGAGCGCGTAGAGCATGAAACGATTGGTCGCGTAGATGGTTGCTTCGTTGCGCAGATCGAGCACCAGCAGCGACCCATGTACCGTGGCGCAACGACGCAATTGCGCCTCGGCGAGGTCGGCGTGATCGTGGTACAGATCGGCCCGTTCCTTGACGTCTGGCAGACTCAGGATTTCGTCGATGGCGTGGTCTCGGCAATAGTCGATCAGCTGCATCATCAGTTGGTAGTTTGACACCCGGAACTCGCGGAAGCGGCCCAGGCCAGTGCGCGCGTCCATCAAATAATTGAGCAGCACCCAATCCGTTGGAGTGAGAATTTCTTCGAGACTGAATTGCGCCGAGTCAGCTTTGTCCACGGCCACGATCATTGCCGGAGCGATCTGCGGGAACTGAGCGGCGCCGCCAAAATGATCGTAGACCACGCGTGCCGCCGACGGCGCATTCGGGTCGATAATGTGATTGGCAGGACGATCGCTACCCAGGCGCAGCGTCTCGCTCAGGTGATGGTCGAAGGCCAGGTGACAGCCTGCTACATAAGGCAGGTTGGTGATGATGTCGTTGGGTCCGATCGCAATCTTTCCGTCCTGCATATCTTTGGGGTGCACAAAAGCGATCTCGCCGACCAGGCCCATTTCCTTGAGCAGAACAGCGCACACCAAACCATCGAAATCGCTGCGTGTAACCAGACGAAAACTCTTTCGCTCGGACATGGTGCGTTGCTCCCCTTGGACTCAAATACTTATGCCGACGCAGCGCCTGCTGAGCTCGGATGTGCGACAACCCCGAAATCTCTTCGCGTGGCGGCTCGTGGTCCAGTCTAGCGCAGCCCGCGGGCGCGGCGACTGCAAAACCAGTGCAGCGCTCGCGATGCAATTCCTGACACTGGAAAACGGCGGTGTGCCGCTTGCAAAGGCTGCTGCGACACGCGCACCGGTCAAATTATCCAGCGTTGAAACAGAAAAAGCCGGCGCAAGGCCGGCTTTTTCTGCAGCTGACAACGCTGTCGCGCAGTAAACAGTTGTTACTGCGTGCGCTTTTTCTTGGTCTGCATGTGCTGCTCGAGCGGCTTGACCGCGGCGGCCAGATGCAGCACATCGATATCGAAGCGCTCTTTCACTTCGGCAGCAGTCAGACCTGCGGGCAGGACGCCGCCATTGCTGTCGCGAATCGCCTTGGACAGTGAGCCGGATGTGCCACCGGCCATCGCCTTGCCCTGGTCCGGGTCGACGGCACTCGGGCCGCTACCGGTGACGACGAACTTGCGACTGGCGGAACGGAAGCCACGTACCGGGTAGAACGGGCCGGCGGTGGGACTGCCGCCCTGGTTGTAGATCGACACGACGCCGTCGAACTGGGTGAGGCCTGCAGCGACGAAATAGGCAAAGAAGATCGCCGGGGTGGAACCCGAAGCGGGCACGTCTTTGACGAAGAAGATCTGATCGCCGCTGACCGTGTCGTAATAACCTGAGGCATCGTGTGCGTCGACCATGGCCTGCGTGCACAGGCCGCTGAGCGAATTGGTCGGCCGACAGCCGTCATAGAAATCCGGGTTGGTGGTGGTGTCGATCAGGTCGAAGATCAGCACATCACCGAAGTAGGGATAGGCCTGATAATTGGCGCTGCGGTTGAACAGATCAAACACCAATGTCCACTCGCCGAGCATGCGCTGGGTCTGGTGGATGTTGTTGACGACGCCATAAGCAGTGCGGAAGAAATCGGTACGCTGAATCTGATAGGTACGGCCGAACCAGCTGATCGTGGCCTTGGTTTCGTCGTTGCCATCAAAGACGATGGTTACCTGGCCACCGGTATCGCCAAGATAGGTCGGCGGTCCGTTGTACAGGCCGCCGAAGGACTGTCCATTGCGGAACGAGGCCAGACCAGCGGTGAAGTTGCGGTCACTGGTCATGAAGTTGCCAGCGGTATACCAGGTCGCGTTGCCCAGACCGTCAAAGCCGTACGCGGCCAGGAACAGAAAATTATCGGTGATCTCGATGCTGATGCCGGTACCCGATTCGTTCGGGTTGTACCAGAAGCCTGATTCGGGCGTGATGGCTTTTGCAGCCGGCGCCGCAAACAACGCGGCAAAGGTAAGTGCGAAGGCTTGTAGCGAACGCGGCAAGTTCAACATGGACGGTCCTCAATGGGAGAAACAAAAATAGGTGAAACGATTGAATTGGGAAACAAATGATTGGATGGTTGAGCGACGACACCATGCGCGATCAGCGCTGAATCAGTCATTAAGGCGGCATGGTCAACATGGCCCAGTGTGCCGCCCGTTCATGGGATCGTCAGTTCGCTAGCCCACTTACGTCCCTACCAGACGCAACAACACTGCTGAAAGCGCGCATCGAAGTCTGACGCAGACCCGACCAGCGCAAGCATATCGCGGCGGGCTGAAGCGATATCCGATTGCGCGAGTTGGGTAAGCAATAGACGAGCTGGCTATCATGGTCGGCCATTCAGACGTCAGTTTGCCATGCCCTCCGATTCAAAAAACTCGCCTTCGACCACAGAACTGAAATCCGGCCTGATCGATATTGGCGCCAATCTCACCCATGAGAGCTTCAGGCACGATCTCGACAACGTACTCGAGCGCGCACGTGCTGCCGGCGTGGGGCAGATCGTCGTCACCGGTGCCAGCGAGCAAGGCAGTCGCGATGCGCTGACCCTGGCGTCGCGTTTTCCGGATTTTCTTTACGCCACCGCCGGGCTGCACCCGCATCACGCCAGCGAATACACCGCCGAAACTGACGAGTTGTTCCGCCACCTGCTCAGCGATGCGCGCGTGCGTGCGGTTGGCGAAACCGGGCTCGACTATTTTCGTGACCTGTCGCCGCGCACGGCGCAGATTTTCGCCTTCGAGAAGCAACTGGAGATCGCGCTGGATTGCGGCAAACCTTTGTTCCTGCATCAACGCGATGCCCATGAAGATTTCCTGGCCTGTATGCACAACGTTCGCGATCGGACCGGCGCCGTGGTGGTGCATTGCTTCACTGGCGAAAAGCCGGAGTTGTTCGATTACCTCGATCGCGACTGGCACATCGGTATCACTGGCTGGATTTGTGACGAACGCCGTGGCCAGCACCTGCGCGAGCTGGTGAAGCACATACCGCCCAACCGCTTGATGATCGAGACCGATTCTCCGTACCTGATGCCGCGTACGTTGACGCCCAAGCCCAGTCATCGTCGCAACGAGCCGGCGTTTCTGGCGCACATCGCCGAGGAAGTCGCGCGCGATCGCAGTGAAACGCTGGCGCAGACGGCGGCCAACAGCACGCTGACGGCGCGCGCATTTTTTCGCATCTGAAGCGCTGGTGTGGAGCGCGGCAAGCCCCAATACTGTGCACTTCGGCGCAGGGTGGGGCGAAGGGCGGCGCTATCGGCATGCGTTGAAGTGCATGCCGAGCCGCACTGAACGCACGCGCAGGGATGCGCGAGCCGGCGCCCCACACCAGGGATGGTTGATACGATGGAGCCGACCGAAGCGAAATGCGGTGGGTTGCACCCACCCTACATTCAGTCAATTCCGCGCCAGTCAGTGCTTCGCCAGCACCGCCAGCAACGCCGCATCCAGCGCCCTGTATGCATGTGGCAGCAGCGGCTGATAGCGACTCATCATCGGCAAGCTGACGAAGGCATCGAAATGCTGAGCATCAGGCACTTCGGTGAATTCTATGCGGTGCCCCAGATCGCGCGCGTCTTGCACGTACGCGCGGCTGGTGAAATCCATCGGTATCAGACCATCATCGACGCCATGCACGATGTGCACGTGTGCGCTGAGCGGCCGGGCAGTGCCGCGGATTTCGGCAATACCGAGCTGCACTGCCTTCGCGCTAGAACCAGTGCCCTGCCAGAGCGCGCGCAAGCACATCAGGCCCGCGAACGCCGGGTCGGGACCCGCGGCCAGCGTATCGACTAGGCCGATGCCAACCGTGGGCGCGATACCGCTGGAGTCTGCGCCCCACAGGGCGCGTTCGGCGATCGTGCTGGCGCGCGGACGGCCCTCGGCGTCGAACATCGCGAAGCCGAAACCGCACAGTGGCGCGTGCACGCCAACGCGCGCATAGCTGTGCGCATAAGTCACCGCCACCGCGCGCCACAGGTCGAACACCACGCCTTGCTGATACAAAGCGAGCGCTGGGCGACTCCAACCCTGCGCGAGCAGGTGCTCCAGCGCTTCCTGGGCTTGCGCCGTG
>JANMSL010000668.1:0-2257 GCA_031389245.1 Lysobacterales bacterium
CAGCGCCAGCAAATCCTCTAGTGGTGTGACTTGATTTGCGCGCGCTTGCGGAGCCAGCACGAGTTCCAGGTTTTGCTGCACGCTCAGCCACGGCATCAGGCGCGGCTCCTGGAACATGAAGCTGGTCCTGGGGCTGGCCGGTCTTCCTTGCACGGAGTGAAAGACGATGCTGCCATCCAGATCCCGATCAAGCCCGGCGATCAGATTGAGCAAGGTCGTCTTGCCGGAGCCAGACGGCCCCATCAACGCGACGAAATCACCTTTGGCGATATCGATCGAGAGCCCGTGCAGCACTTCGACCTTTTGCTTGCCGCGCGTGTAGTTCTTGGTGACGTTGCGGATTTCGACGAGGGCGTTGGTCATTGGACTGGTACTCACGGGACTACCTCGGGCAGCAAGGGAAGATGATTTTGAGCAGTCGTTCGGTTCGTTGGTACGTCGTTGCAATCGGATTTGTGGTTACTTCGCCGGTTCGCGGCGAACTGTAACGCCATCAGTCAAGCCAGCGGGCGGATCGACAATGACGTTCTCTCCGGGGTTGAGGCCTGCAAGCACGTTGCGCATGGCGCCCTGCACCGGTGCGGCCTCGACACGGCGTTGCAGCGCGCGATCTCCATCGACAACAAGGAATACAACCGACTGGGCATCGCGCTCTACCACCGCGCCCGCAGGCACCATCACGCCCTTGGCAACGGGTGCCGCTGCGGCGGCATCATCGCGGTTCTCCAGGAATGCCACACGCACGCCCATATCCGGGACGATGCGCGCATCCTTCTGCAACAGTGAAACGCGCACCCGTACTGTTGCCTTGGTGCGATCGGCAGCGGGGATTACCGCAATCACGGTGCCAGGGATTCGCCAGTCGGGATAGGCGTTGAGCGTCGCCTCAACCGGCATCTTGGCGGCGACACGGCCAATGAAGGATTCGTTGACATCAACCTCGACTTCAAGCGAGTCCATATCGACAATGGTGCCGATACCAGTGCGGGTAAATCCGCCGCCTGCAGAAATCGGCGAGATCATCTCGCCGGGTTGAGCGGCCTTGGCGATCACCACACCGGCGAATGGTGCGCGGATCACCGTGTCAGAAAGTGAAACACGACTGACTTCGAGTGATTTTGCAGCAACATCCACTTGCCGCCGTTGGCTGATCAGGCGCGCATTCAAACTATCCGCCTGGGCACGTGCCGCATCCAATTGTGTTGCAGAATTGAGCTTGCGTTGGTAAAGCTCGACTTGACGCGCCAGATCTGCGCGCGCCTGACGTAGACCAGCCTCGGTCTCGGCCAATTGCGAGCGCGCGCTCTCGAGCTGGGCCTGGCGCAAATTGACGTCGGCCTGCTGATCCAGGTCGTCGAGCGTGGCCAGCACCTGATTCTGCTCGACACGCATACCCTCCTCGATCAGCACCTCGCGCACTTTGCCGGTGACCTTGGCGGAGACCGTCGCTTGGCGGCGCGCCACGACATAGCCCGAGGCATCGAGCACCGAGTTGCTGGGCGCAACACTGCTGGCAGCGATCGCTTGAAATGTCGTTACTGGAATCGAATCGGAGCCACGGCCAAAAAGCCACCACAGGCCGAAAGCCGCAAGCACGATCGCTACACCAGCGACGAGCCACCACCGGCGCGTCGCCGTCGTCGACTCGGGAGCGGCGCTGCGCTCAATACGAAGTTGCCCCAGCAGGTCGGGTTGGTTCATTGCCAAAGTGCGCTCAAGTAGGAATTGTGATGCGTTGGGCGTCCGCTCGAACTGTCAGCGAGACGACATAGCAGGAGATCCAAATGGTTGCCACAACCGCGCTTCCACCATAGTGCCAGATGTCATCAGCTCGACCAAGGCCTGCGCCTGGCCTGAGTGCAGTTTGCTGCGTGGCGGGTGGAGCGATACCACGCATGGCACCTGCTAAAATGCGCGTCGCCTCATGCTGACTGTCGCCATGGAACTGTTTAAATCCTTCACCCTCGAAGCTGCGCATCGCCTGCCGCACGTGCCGGCTGGGCACAAATGCAGTCGCGTGCACGGGCATTCGTTTCGTGTCGAGTTGCATGTCGCCGGTCCGGTCGATCCGCACTATGGCTGGGTGATCGATTTCGCCGAGATCAAGCAGGCGTTCAAGCCGTTCTACGATCAGCTCGACCACCACTATCTCAATGACGTGCCCGGCCTGGATAACCCAACCAGCGAAAACCTGGCCGTGTGGATCTGGGATCGACTGAAGCCGGTGTTGCCGTTGTTGGCGCAAGTCGTGGTGCAC
>JANMSL010000669.1:0-22748 GCA_031389245.1 Lysobacterales bacterium
CGCGGTCACCCACGTCCCAGGGAGCGGTCGGCCTCTCCGGTGAAGTAAAAACGCAGATCAAGAACTATTGATAATTAGCTTCAAAGCTAAAAACCAACAGCAAAACCAGCGTACAAGGAGCGGACCCGGCCGCGATAAACACTCGGGCAACGTCAAATCGCGCCCTCGGCCGCCGTTCCCGACGCGGCCCTCGGAAACTGCTCCTGCGTTTCCCTACCTTCGACCATCCATGGTCTCGTACCTCCTCCATCCATGGAGTCGAGGTGCGCTCCTACCATCAAACGTGCAGGGTCGAACCGGGCAGCGACAGTACGTAATCCGCGCCCATCATCTGCGATGCGGTGTAGAAGCCGCCTGCCGGGCGCTTGGCGATCACGTGATCGAGAATCCCCATAGCGGCGGTCGCAGTCAGATCGTAACCGTTGACAGTGCGCAGCTGCTTCTTTACTTCGACACCAGCGGCATTGCGTACCTCGCCCCAGATCGTGCAGCCGCTGCTACCGCGCTTACTGTCGTCGGGACCGCCAGCGCGAATCTTTTTCTTCATGAAGTTCTGCACCAGGCCCAAGCCCAACAAGGGGCGAATCAGGTTCAATTTCTTCAGTCGCGCCGCGGTGGACGGCGACACGCCCATGTACACCTCGATATTCGGAATTCGGGTTGAGACATACGCCGTGTACACGTCGCCCCAGGGAATGGTCATCGCATGCCGCGCTTCTCCATCGCGATCAAAAGTGCGCGTCTTGTAGGCCAGCGGTACACGCACGATCTGGCCGTCGCGGCGCACACGGCCGCCCTTGGAAAGCCCCTCGACTGCTGTGAGTGCGGTGCCATGGCTGGGTCCGCCGCCGGCCTCGAAGGCCAATATCAGCTCAGTGGCATCGGGCAGATCACGCTTCAGCATCGCCGCCAGACAATCAGTCGGGACGACATCGAAGCCGGTGCCCGGCATCACCACGATTCCACGCTCCTGCGCGCGATGGTTGCGTTGGTGACAGTGCGCAAACACCTCCATCTCGCCGGTGATGTCCAGATAGTGCACCGCAGATTTGAGACAGCCTTCCAGCATCGGCGCGCTGGTCGCGGAAAACGGTCCGGCACAATGCATCACCGCTTCGATGCCGTTGAGCGCCGAGGACACGGTGTTGGGATCTTCAAGATCAAAAATTCGCGCGGGCAATTCATGCTTGCGGGCCAACGACTCGATCGCGTCGCGGTTGCGTCCGGCCAGTACCGGTCGATGTCCGCGCTTGAGCGCGATCTCCAGCATCAGCCCGGCGGTGTAGCCGTTGGCGCCGTACAACATCCAGGATCCCATCTTTCGTTTCCTCGTTTAAGCGCATTGCCTGCGCGCGTCGGCTGGGCTGCGGCGCTGCCACGGACGCTGAATTCCCAATGCCACCCGGTCAATTTTGCGCATGACAGGCTGGCGCAGAGCCCACCCTATCCGCATCCAGCTCAATGCGCTAATGGTTGGGCTTCAGCGCAATATTGCCGTAGCGCTTCATTAGCTTTTTGAAAAAGTAATTGGGCACAAGCCGCTTGAGCCGCCACAGCAGGCGCTCGGGTGCGGTCGGAATGATCATGAAATCGCCGCGCTCGGCAGCCGCGTAAACGTAGCTGGCGATGTCGTCGGCGGTGACCTTGGCCTTCTCCATCAGGCCGCTGGCGAAGTTACGGAAGCGATCGTCGGGGCCACGCGCAGTTTCCAGCAGGTTGGTCTTGAAGAAACTCGGGCAGACAACCGATACCTTGACGCCATGCGCATGCATCTCCCCGCGCAACCCTTCCGACAGCGCGACTACGGCGGCCTTGGTGGTGCCGTAACTGGCAATGCCGGGTGCTCCAGCAATGGCGGCAAACGACGCAGTGCTGATGACGTGGCCGTGCTGGCGGCGTTGGAACATGGGCGCAAACGCCTTCATGCCGTGCACAACGCCCATCAGATTGATGCCGATCACCCATTGCCAGTCCTCGAGCGAGCTCTCGGCCACGCTGCCGGCCGTGGCAACACCCGCGTTGTTGATCAGTACATCGAAACCCTCGGGCCAGCGCCGACTCACCTCGTCGCGCATCGCTTCCACCGAAAGGTACTGGGACACGTCCACCACCACGGCGAAGTGTCCAGCGTTGATCTGATTGAGCGCAACCACGGCGGATTCAGCGCGATCAAGGTGCAAATCCGCCACGGCAATCGCGTAACCTGCGCGCGCATAGCGCTTGGCCAGCGCCAAACCCAGACCGCTGCCCGCCCCGGTGATGAGAGCACGTTGCGGTGCCCGTGCTGTTTCGCCCACGACCTTCCCCTGCGATTAAGATGCGCCGAATCATAGCGAACGAGCACCGTGAAAATGGAACACATCCTGCCCCAATCCCTCACCGATCTGACCGGCAAAACCGCACTGATCACCGGCGCCAGCCGCGGTATCGGCGAAGCCGCGGCGCATCTGTTTGCCGCCTGCGGCGCGCACGTGATCGTCTCCAGTCGCAAACTTGATGTATGCACCGAGGTGGTTGAATCGATCCGTGAGCAAGGCGGCGTGGCCAGTGCCATCGACGCACACATCGGCGATATCGCCTCGATCGATCGCCTGTTCCAGAAGGTCAAGGACCGTGGCTTCGGGCTCGACATCCTGGTCAACAATGCCGCGGCCAATCCGTACTTCGGGCCGATGCTGGACATGGACCTGGGCGCGTTCGAAAAAACCGTCGAGGTCAATCTGCGCGGTTATTTTTACTGCACCGTGCAGGCGGCAAAAATCATGCGCGACAAGGGTGGTGGTGTCATCGTCAACGTCGCATCGGTCAATGCCCGTCGCGCGGCACCGGGTCAAGGCGTGTATTCGATGACCAAGGCCGGCATCGTGTCGTTGACCGAGGGCTTCGCCAAGGAACTGGCGCCGCACAATATCCGCGTCAACGCGGTGTTGCCCGGCCTGACCGAGACCAAGTTCGCCGCGGCCATCACCTCCAATCCCGAGCTGATGAAAATGATGCTGCGCCTGATTCCGCTCGGACGCTCGGCGGAACCACGCGAAATTGCGCCAACGATTCTGTTTCTTGCCTCTCCCGCTGCCAGTTACATTACCGGCGCGAGCTTCGCAGTAGATGGCGGTTATCTCGCGTAGCAGCGGCCGTCGGTAAGAGCCGCTCTCGTAGGAGCGGCTTCAGCCGCGAAGCTGTGGCTATGATGTGACGGGTTTTCAGCAAGGGCAGGAGCTTCGCGGCTGAAGCCGCTCCCACAAGACATTCGCCGAAAATCACCCGGCTTATTCCCATCGCGCCTGTGCACATGCGATAAGCGCGTTGCCGATTGCGGCGCGCTTGTATAGCCTGCGTGCCTTGCCTGTCGATTGGCCGAAACCTTGAACACCGCCCACACACTCAGTCATCTCGACCGCCTTGAGGCCGAGAGCATTCACATCATGCGCGAAGTCGTGGCCGAGACCGAGCGGCCGGTCATGCTGTACTCCATTGGCAAGGACAGTGCGGTCATGCTGCGTCTGGCGCAAAAGGCCTTCCATCCGGCGCCGCCACCGTTCCCATTGCTGCATGTCGACACGACATTCAAGTTTCGCGACATGTATGCGCTGCGTGACCGCATGGCGGCGCAGCTCGGCATGGAATTGCTGGTCTACCAGAATCCCGAAGCAGTCGCGCTCGGCATCAATCCGTTCACCCACGGCTCTTCGGTGCACACCGATGTGTGGAAAACGCAGGGCCTGAAAAAAGCGCTCGATCAATTTGCCTTCGATGCTGCCTTTGGTGGCGCGCGACGTGATGAAGAAAAATCTCGCGCCAAGGAACGCGTGTTCTCGTTTCGCTCCGTGCAACATCGCTGGGACCCGAAGAATCAACGTCCGGAGCTGTGGAGCCTGTACAACACGCGCAAGTTGCCGGGCGAGAGCATCCGCGTGTTTCCGATTTCCAACTGGACCGAACTCGACGTCTGGCAATACATCCAGCGCGAAAACATTCCGATCGTGCCGCTGTATTTCGCCGCGATGCGCCCGGTAGTCGAGCGCAATGGCGCCCTGATCATGGTCGACGACGAACGTCTGCCGTTGGCCGCAGGCGAACAGCCGGTGATGCGCAAAGTACGCTTTCGTACGCTCGGCTGCTATCCACTCACCGGCGCAGTGCTTTCCGAGGCAGATACGCTGGCCGCGATCGTGCGCGAAATGGAGCTGGCGCGCAGCTCCGAACGCGAGGGCCGCATCATTGATCACGACGCCGCCGCGTCCATGGAAAAGAAAAAACAGGAGGGCTATTTCTGATGAGCGCCCGCCCGCACAAGGAATCCAAAGATCTTCTGCGTTTCATCACCTGTGGCAGTGTCGATGACGGCAAGAGTTCGCTGATTGGCCGGCTGTTGTACGAATCCAAGAACCTGTTCGCGGACCAGCTGGATACACTGGCCAGTGACTCGCGCAAAGTGGGCACGCGCGGCCAGGAGCTTGACTTTGCATTGCTGCTTGATGGCCTTTCGGCCGAGCGTGAGCAGGGCATCACCATCGATGTTGCGTATCGCTTCTTCGCCACCGAAAAGCGCAAATTCATTGTTGCCGATACCCCCGGCCATGAGCAGTACACACGCAATATGGTCACCGGCGCATCCACGGCGGATCTGGCCATCCTGCTGGTCGATGCGCGCAAAGGCCTGCTGACACAGACCCGTCGGCACAGCTATCTGGTCAGTCTGCTTGGCATTCGCGAGGTGGTGCTGGCGGTCAACAAGATGGATCTGGTGGATTATTCCACTGAGGTCATGCAACGCATCGAAGCCGAATACCGCGCCTTCGCCGCGCGCATGGGGATAACGTCGATCACCTGCATTCCGTTGTCGGCGGTGCACGGCGACAATATCGTTGAAGCCAGCGCCAATACGCCCTGGTACCGCGGGCCGAGCCTGCTCGGGCATCTGGAAAGCGTGGTGGTGCCGGACCTGCGCGTGGCACAGCCATTTCGCATGCCGGTGCAATGGGTGAACCGACCCCACGCCGATTTCCGCGGCTTCGCCGGCACCATTGCCAGTGGCGTAGTGCGTCCGGGTGATCGTATCCGGGTATCGCCGTCGGGGAGGGAGAGCGTCGTAGCCAGTATCGTAGGCGCAAGCAGTCTGGACACGACGCTGGCGACTACGATCGAGCGAGCCGTTGCCAGCCAAGCCATCACCTTGACGCTCGCCGATGAAATCGACATCAGCCGCGGCGATGTGATTTCCGCGGCGCATGCACCGATCGGCATCGGCAACCAGTTTGAAGCCACGGTGATCTGGATGCACGAAGCACCGATGCTGCGCGGCCGCAGCTATCTGCTCAAGTGTGCAACGCGCACGGTCACCGCCACGATTTCACCGCTGAAATATCGCGTCGACGTGAACACGCTCGAACACCAGCCCACCGACCAGCTGGAACTCAACGAGATTGGCGTGGCGGAAATCGAACTCGATCAGATGATCGCGTTTGAACCCTACGCGCAGAATCGCGACCTCGGCGGATTCATCCTGATCGATCGCATCACCCAGCACACCGTGGGCGCGGGTTTGCTGCACTTTGCCTTGCGCCGTTCCGACAACGTGCATTGGCAGGCCGTCGACATTCACAAATCGGCACGCGCCGGGATCAAAGGCCAGAGGCCGCGAGTGCTGTGGTTTACCGGGCTATCGGGCGCGGGCAAGTCGACCATCGCCAATCTGGTCGAGAAACGGCTGCACGTGCTTGGACGACATACTTATCTTCTCGATGGCGACAATGTACGCCACGGTTTGAACAAGGATCTTGGTTTCACCGAAGCCGATCGTGTGGAAAATATCCGCCGTGTCGCCGAAGTGGCCAGGCTGATGGTCGATGCCGGATTGATCGTGCTGACTGCATTCATTTCGCCATTCCGCAGCGAACGCGGCATGGCGCGCAGTCTGCTCGCCGCCGGCGAATTCGTCGAGGTGTTCATCGACACGCCACTGGCCGCTGCCGAATTGCGTGATGTAAAGGGACTGTACGCCAAGGCGCGCCGTGGCGAATTGAAAAACTTCACCGGTATCGATTCCCCCTACGAAGCCCCCGAGCATCCCGAGATCCATATCGACACAACACTGATCTCTCCGGAACAAGCAGCCGAACTGATCGTGGAGCGCGTGCTGGGCTGATCGGTGGGCCGATGGCAGCATCGGTTGACTCCGCTATGCGATGCGATGGATGCAGGGCCAGTCGACGTTTCGTGTCTGACTCACTTCGACGCTCAGCAATTCAGATACTTCCAATTGCGCGGCTTGCCCTCGGCCAGCCATTCGATGGTTTGGTCGAGGCGGCGCTGGCGCGTGTCAGCGCGTTTGGCCTCAGTGAGCCACTCGGCGTATTCGCGCCGATGGCTGGGACTGAAGGCCTCAAATGTCGCGCGCGCCTTGCGATTCCTGGTCAGCGCCGCGGCCAGATCGTCCGGCACCTCCGGCGGCGGCTTGGGTGCGGCATTTCGGGTGCGCGGCGCCGCTATGCCATCCGCATTGAGCTTCATCGCCAACTTGATGTACCCGATCAGCACCTTCTTGGTAGGCAGGTCGCGGCAATGCGTGATGCGCCCGAATTGACCCATCGCCAACTCGGAGTCGGAGTCCGGAACTACCAGCGCACCCTTCCAGAAACCGAACGTAGCATGCTGCTTGAACGCACCCATGTCACACAGAATGCCGTGGTACATGAAGGTCGGCATGCTCCATTTCAGAGTCTCCTCGACCTCGGGGCAAGCCCCATGCACCGTATCGCGCAGGAAGCTAAGGATCGGCTGCGCAAACTCAGCCGATCGTTCGATGTAGGCGTCAACGCGTGAGTCGAGCTTGGGCATCTGCGTTTCCTGCCGGACGACTTTCGTCGTCGATCGAGGGAGATTATCCTCCGCGCTACCCAGCATTTCCAGAGGCATTGTGGGAGCGGCTTCAGCCGCGAAGCTTCTGTCGGCACGAATGCTACGCGAAGGCATCGTCCCTCAGATCGGACCCGGCTCAATCCGTAGCTCGGGCTTCAATCCGCCGCCGCGCCGAACTCAAACGCCCCGGAGTCCGCTTGTGCATCACGATCCCAATTGCGCACATCGGTCTGTGCCTCGCGCAATGGCAAACCGGTGAAGTTTCGCAGCACCGACCCAGCGCTGATGCCGACCACATCGAAGTAGCCGCCGAAGGCGCCGTAACTCATACCAAGGGACCAGTGGGCGCTTCCCGCACAGGCATCCACAAGGAGACCGATACGCTGCGCATTGCCGCCATTGTCGATGATCTGACCAGGTGGCAGCGGCGTGTTGTTGTCCTGCCGGTAACAACTATTGTGCAGCGCGCTGTTGCGCATGCGTGCTCTACCGTTGTCTGCGACATACAGGCTTTTGCCCTGGGTCGCCGTATCGGAAAGCGAGCTGACATGGGTGAGATAGGTATCGACACCACTAGCTGCATAGACACCGCCGCCCTTGTGCGCGTCATTTGAATACATCGAAACATTACGCAATTTGCTGCCATCCACTATGTTGTAAACCGCGCCACCGGCGTCGCCAGCGTGATTATCGGCAAAGCTGCTGCGTTGAATCAAGTTACCGGCCGCGCTGCCGCCCAACCAGGCGCCGCCGCCATCACCACTCGCGCTGTTGAAAGCGAACTCGCTGTCGCGGATATTCACCTTGCCCTCGGAGTAAAGACCACCGCCGTCTTGATTGGTGGTGTTCATTCGCAGCGCGATTCTGGACGCATTCAATAGTTTGATGTCGCCCGATGTATTCATAAAACCCAAATAAATACCTCCACCCCCGGAACCGGCGTGGTTGCCTTCGATCAGCAACAAATCATCCGACGCCGCGGGCACCTCAACCGCTGGCGCAATTGTAAGCTGCGCGCCGACCACGCTGACCCCGCCACCGAATCCGGTAGTGCTGTTCTGCGCAATGCGCGATCCGGACGACCATTCAATCAACGTCACTCCATCCGCTACGATGACGCCTGTGCCCATATTTCCGACGACTTCCACATCGCTGCCAGATAACGTGGTGGTGCCCCCTGTAACAATGCCGAAATCCAGGTTATTGCTGAAAATCGCATTACTTGATTGCAAATCCACGGAATGTAAAACTGCGCCACCTCCAATGTTGTTGTCTATTACCACGTTTTCGAACACAGCACTGACATTGACAAATTGTATTGCGCCGTTTGAGACTGATTTACAGCTATCTATGGTCACATCCATCAGTGTGATATCCGACTGGATGGCATACAGACAGCCAGCGATGCCGACTAAAATATTGAAAGGCCCGAGGCCGTGAACATTCCCATCCCGCAAATTCAAGCCCAACAGCGAGAGCTGGCTTTGGCGAACTTCCATTACGCGCGCTTCAAGTGCATTACCAGTCATTCCTGGGTCCGGTGACGCATTGCGGATCGTCGTGCTGGCACTGCCCTGCCCAATGATCTCCAGCGGCTGGGTGATATCAAGATCGAAGCTGAGTTGATCCAAGCCGCTGGCGGTTTGCGTAAGCTCGTAGACGCCCGCGCCCAGCAAGATCGTATCTGCTGCGACAGTCGTATTCGCTAAGACCACCGCTTCACGCAGCGAGCAATCGCTGGTGGTGCAGCCATCGGGAGCCGGGTCATCGAAACGGGTGACGTTGAAAGTCACGGCACTGGCGGGCAGCGCGCATTGAAACAGTGCAATGCCGATCGCGGCGGCGATCAGTCGTGGGCGAAAATGCATGGGGAACTGCTCCTGTCGTAAGTCTCACGTCAAGCTGAAAAGCGAAGCCTGCATCGCGGGCGGATCGGTTTCGATGCGCTCAGAGACAAGCATGCCGAACGAAGCAGTAACCGAACGACGCTCTGACAAGCTGATGCCCTGGGTCCAATCCCTGCATTCGGTGCAATACCGCAATCATTCGAAGCCATCCGCAAACATGACTGCGACGTTGTGTGGCTCCACCCCAGAAGCACTGTATCCGTGGCTATTGGTGCCGAGAAATTCGGCGCGCACGCTGCGCGCACCCAAGGTGACGAACTGGATCTGGCAACTGAACTCGGCGGTGTTGGCGCCCGTTGCCGTGGGCGAAGCGTCGGTGCAGGTCTCGCCGGTGTTCGCGGCCACGCGTACGCTGCCCGCAGACGGTGCGGGGCTGGCGACAATGGTCGTCACGAAGGTAACCACCTCGCCCGGCCCCGAAGGATCAGGCGTATCCAGAATGATCGATGCGGAAGTCACTGCGCCGGGGCGCAGCAGCGAGACGACATTGCTGTCGGGTCGGCCGACGATGAGTTGCGCGCGCAGGGCGTCGTAGGCGTAGTTCATGTAGAGCCCGCCATTCGCCACCGTGCCACGTACGCTGTTGGCGGCGGTGATCGGGCCGATGGTGCCGCCACTGCCAAAGCCCAGCGAGATGGCGCCGGCATCGACGATGGCGCCGTTGTTCCAGTAGCGGCTCCAGACGACGTAGTTGCCATTGCTCTGCGCAACAATGTTGTGGTCGCCATAACTCGAATCGCCCACTCGGTCGACTGCGGTCGTGCCCACCAACGAGTTGCCGGCGCTGATCAAGCCACTGCTACTGCCGCTGCCATTGCGCCAGGTCGCTGCACCCGCGTTGTCGATAACGCCGCTGGCCCAGTAGCCGCTACCAACGACATAGTGGCCATTACTCAATGCGACGACCACAGATTCGCCGACGAGATCACCCGGGGAACTGCCTATCAGTGAATTGCTGGCGCTCACCACAGCGCCACTGCCGCTGGTGCCATTACGCCAGGTTGCGGCACCCGCGTTGGCGATCAGGGCGTTGGCCCAGTAGGGGCTGCTCACCACATAGTGGCCATTGCTTAGTGCTTCGGCGCCCCTGAGACCAACGCGGTCAAACGCGGCGCTGCCAATCAGCGAGTTGCTGGCGCTCACCACCGCGCCGCCACCGCCCGTGCCATCACGCCACGTGGCCGCACCAACATCTTCGAAGGCACCATTGTCCCAAAGGTAACTGCTGACCACATAGTGCCCGTTGCGCAGCACGGTAACGGGATAGCCGACGCGATCATCCGCGTTGCTGCCCACCAGCGAGTTGCTGGCACTAATCACACCGCCGCTGCCCGAGGTGCCATTGCGCCAAGTCGCGGCACCGGCATCGACGATGCTGCCGTTGTCCCAATCCCTGCTGCTGACGACATAGTGTCCGTTGCTCAGCGGCGTCACAATTGGGGAATTCATATCGCCAGCGGTGGTGCCGACCAGTGAGTTGGCCACACTCACCACGGCAGCACTGGCGCTGCTGCCATTGCGCCAGGTCACTGCGCCGGCATCGACGACACCTGCGTTGTCCCAGACGGAGCTGCGAACAACATAGTGACCATTGCTCAACGCGACTGCGCTACCGTCGCCCACTGAATCGGCCGCGGTAGAACCGACCAGCGAGTTGTTGATGCTGACCACACCGCTGCTGCCGCTGACCCCATTGCCCCAGGTTGCCGCACCAGCATCAACGATGCTGCTGTTGTCCCAAGAGTAGGCCAAGGCAACGTAATGGCCATTGCTCAGTGCAACTACATCTTCACCGACTCGATCGCTGGCGGTGCTACCGACCAGAGAATTGCTGACACTGATCACGCCAGTGCTGCCACTCACGCCATTGCCCCAAGTAGCCGCGCCGGCATCAATGGTAGTGCCGTCGTTCCAAAGTGGACTACGAGTGACATAGTTACCATTGCTGAGGGCAGTAACGCCGTAGGCACTAACCTGATCACCCGCACTACTACCAACCAACGAGTTGCTGGCACTGACCCCGCCTGCGCTGCCGCTGACGCCATTGCCCCAAGTCACCGCTCCAGCATCGATCACAGTGCTGCTGTCCCACTCGTAGCTGGCGACCACATAATGGCCATTGGTCAAGGCGAATATGCCGCTACTGCCGACGCGGTTGCTGGCGGTGTTGCCAATCAGTGAATTACTGACGCTCACAACTGCATCGCTGCCACTCACCCCATTGCACCAGGTCGCCGCACCCGCATCGAACACGCTGCCGTTGTCCCAGAGATAACTATTGACGACAAAGTTTCCGCTGCTCAGAACGGTAACGCCAGCAAGACCAACCTGATCGCTCGCGCTGCTGCCGCGCAGGGTGTAAATCAAACCACCGTCGGGCCGATAGAGATGCACCGCACCGACATCGACTATCCCGCCGGGCGCATCGAAACCCGGATCGGTCACCACGAAATTGCCATTGGGCAACAGATGCACCTGCCTGCCAAATGCGCCGCTGCCTGGTGGTCCTGCGAGATCAATTTGCGCGGCAGTGGCGGTATTCGAGCACACCAGCGCATGGAAAGGCGCGCCCAACGTTGCCAGCAGACAGCAGGCAATTGCCGACACAGATGTGTTTGATTGCATCACGATCAACTCCCGGCAATGTGGCTCGCATGCAGCCGCAATGGCCGCTCCCTTTCATGGATGCCGAAAGGCGGCAAAAGCGAACACGGCGGGCGTGCACCAGTTCGTGATGCTGTCGCGGGGCTCGCCCCGCAGCAGTTGATTTTTGGGAGCAACAACAGCGACGACAAAAGCACAGACAGCCGGGGCAACCCTCGCTCAACAAGTGCGAAAACGCTCGCGCAGTGCAACAGGTCTCTCGTTTCGAAATGTGCAGCGTGGGTTCGGCTTCGCGGGCGCGGCTATTCGAAACCATTTGCAAACAGGGGAAGTTCCGTCTCCACTGCGCCGATGTCGCAATGAGCATTGCCGTTGCCCGGTCGCTGCACGCCGCGCACATCGGAGTGAACGCCGAAGCCACCGCCGTTGCTGCACAAAGAAAGTGGAATCGCGTTGGTCGCCGGACCCGTGGCCGAAGGCAGATAGATCGGCATACCAGCAGACAATGTGCGCGCACCCAGCTGTGGATTGACATTGAGCAGATTGGTGCTGGTGTCGCCGGAAATAACGCAGCTGACGCCAGCCGTAGCAATGAGGTTGTAGCCCAAACTAACCAGGCTGGAGCCACTTTCGTAGGTTTCACAATCGGAACTTACTGACCCAGCCAGATTGCCGGAGATGAGTACATTTCTCAGACTGTTGTTCTGACCACCCAAAGTAAGCCCCCCCGCATACTGCGTGAACCCCGGCGGCTGGAGCGGGCCCGCAGTGTTATTGACTACGCTCAGAAAGCTTGCAGCAACGGCGCCAAACGTCATTACCCCACCGCCGGCGCGGCTATGGTTGCCGGCGACAACGCCATTGGTCATCGTGATGCTATCGCTCAGGCCAACTCCAAACGGTGGTTCGCCAGCAGCATAAATGCCGCCGGCGAACTTGCTGTGTCCGCCACCTTCATCACCCGTAGCATTGTCGACCACAGCGAATCGCTCCAGGTGCGCACTGGTGGCAAAGAATTCAGTCACCTGATTGTTTGGCGATGTTCGAACATCGATATGCATACCGCCGCCGCGAGAGTCTTCAGTTGCCGGCAAAGACTCCACATAGTTGTCCTTCACAATCACGTTGTAGAACAAACTCTTGCCGCCGGTCACTTTGATGCCACCGCCCTCTAGTTGCGCGTTGGGATCATCCTGAAACGGGTCGATGTTCAGCTCGCCGCCGCTGACGGTGGCATTGAGCAAAGCGAATGCCAGTGGAAAGTGAACGAAATCGAATTGCGGCGGGCCAGAATACCTACGTGCACGCACCTCCAGCACGCGATCGGAACCACCGCCGACAATCTGTACATCGTCGGCATCACCCATACCGAACAAGGTCATGTGGAATGGCGTGGGATCGTTGAGGATCAGCTTCACATCGAGATCGCCGCCGTCCTCGTCGTTGCCCGAATTGAAGGCACGGCTCACGGAATACGTGCCTACTGGCAGCTTCACAAACCAACGCCCGCGGCTGGCGCTGCCTTCCATGGCGACCGCACGCAGCGTGCACACGTTGCCCTGCGCCTGGCATACGCCGTCACCCGGATTGAGGTCCGGAAAATCACTGAACGAGTTGACTGTCACGTCGAAACGTTCCTCATATGCACCCAGGTCGCAAGGGGGTGAACGCGATATGCCGCGCGCATCGCTGCCCAAGCAGGCAGTCAGAGGATTGGAGTTGCTGGGATTGCCGGCACCGAGCGCCGCGCTGCCCGATAAGAGAGCATGCGTGGGCAGGCCCGATCCAAAGTCGAAAAGCGGCGAAATACGCGCATCGCTGCTGTCCGGAATGCCACTGAAGGAAGCAAACGTGCAGTTGGAAACTGCTCCGATAAGTGTGTACGAGCGCGCACCCAGCTGATTGTTGCCCGTGGTGCCGGCGCAGTAAATATCCGATGCGTCACCATTGCCGTTGATATTGTCGATCAAAAGACTGTTCGCCAGATTGACGCCCGTTGTGTTGACTACACCGGCGTAGTGGATGCCGCCAGCGCCCGCTGAACGGTTGCGCGCAACGGTCGCGTTACGTAACCGAAACCAACTGCTGGCGTACACACCGCCGCCACTAAAGTTAGCGTTGTTGGCGCTGATCGTAACGTTGTTCAAAATCGATTCGACTCCGCTGGTTTGCTGCAAAGCAATGCCCCCTCCGAAACCCGCCTGATTGTCGAATATGGAAACTTTTTCAAGGGTGAGCACGCCTGCCCCCTGTGCATACACAGCACCTCCAAGATCCGCATTACCACCGCGCAACACACTGCGATTGATTGTTAGCGTGGCGTTGGCGGTTTTTCGCACCACACCACCATCATTGGCGGTGGAGCCCACGATGCTGCCACCAATGACCGTTACGTCATTGAGCGTCAACGAACCCGATGGCCGCACATCAATGGCCCGATCGAACTGGGGGCCCACGATCACCGTCTGCCAGGGATTGGCACCCTGAATAATGATCGCGCTGGACACATCCAGGTCACCAGTGGCATTGGCATCTTCGTCACTGCCAGCGTTGCTGCTCAACGAAAAATTGGGGTTCCCGTCGTACTGAAGAAGCACCAACGTGTCGGTTCCCGCCCCCGTCGGGCAGGGGCTGACTGCATCGTCGGTGTTGGCTGCCTGGATCGCTTTGCGCAATGGGCAACCCGCCACGCCATCAGGTACCACGTTGATGGTCGCGGCAAATGCCGGTGCTGGCAGGGCAGCGCCCCACCCAAGCAAAATCCAACCAGCAGCCTTGCGCACAAAAATGTTCATGATGAGCCCTAAGAAACCTCTGAATAAGTCACCACATCGTCTTCGCTACACCGCTTATTGCTTGCCAAACCCCCAAAAACCGGCGGTTTTTCGCCCCCTGACTCAGGGGGCTATCTGGGCTCCGAACTTGTTCAGAGATTCCCTACGGGTATCGAGCTACGCGCTCTCTCCTACCCAGAATGCACAGGCGTGTGCAAACCGAACATCAGCCGCTGGCTTTATGCTTTTCAAGCCAAAGACGAAGAGTTGGGCGGCAAGCGGGTCCGAGGCTGGGTGCCGCTGGCGCTACTCACTCGAAGCTATTGGCGAACAGCGGCAGCTCGATCTCTACCGCACCGATATCGCAGAATGCATTGTCACTGCCCGGTCGCGGCACACCACGCACATCGCCCATGACGCCAAAACTATCGGTATCGGCACAAACCGCAGCTGGAATGGCATTGAGCGCTGGGCTGAGCGGTAACGGTGGATAGATCGGCATGCCCGATGCTGAAAGCGTGCGCGCACCCAAATGTGGGTTGACGTTGAGCAGGTTGGTGGTGATGTCGCCGGAGATCAAGCAACCAACACCGCTGGTGCCGATCAGGTTATAGCCAAGGCTGACCAGGCTGCCCGTAATCGTACTCACCTCACAGTCAGAGTTCACCGCGCCGGTATGATTGCCCGCGATCAAAGTGTTTCGAACACTGTTGTTGGTGCCGTACAAGGTGAGGCCGGCCGCATAGTGTGTATCGATGCCCGCGGTGATTATTTCTGACGTATTCCCGGCGATGGTAAGAAAACTGGCGGCGAAGGAATTCTGAGCGAACACCGCACCACCGTAAACCGCATGGTTGCCCGCTACTGTGCCATTGATCAGCACGATGCCATCGCTCTTCGCTGATGTGTTTACGCCACGGGCATAAATGCCGCCCGCGACGTTGGCGCTGCTGTCAACGACCGCAAAACGTTCCAGATGCGCGCTGGTGAAATACGGCCGATTGAACTCACCGGTTGGTGGTAAGTCGACGGAAATACCGCCACCTACGCCGTTGGCCAGCAATGGATCAACATCGACGTGATTTTCCCGCACCAGCACATTGCAAAACAGACTCTTGCCACCAAAAACCTTGATGCCACCACCCCCATGCGCCTGTTCTGATCCAGGCAACTGAACGAAAGCATCTTCGGTCAGATCACCGCCGCTGACCGTCGCATTGATCAAGGCGAACGACAACGCACGATCGCCAAAACCAGGACTGGGGCCGACAGCAAATCGCCCGCGCACTTCCAGCACACGATCAAAACCGCCACCGACGATACGCGTGGCATCGGGGTCACCGGTGCCCAGCAGCGTCATCGTCAATGGCGGCGTAGCGTTGGCCGGGCGCACATCCAGATCACCGCCGACCGGATCGTTGTTTTGCACGATGGGTGCGCTCAAGGTGTAAATACCGGGAGGAACACTCACGATCCAACGCCCACCCGAAGCACTGCCCTCCATCACGGCCGCACGCAGCGTGCAGACATTGCCGAGCGCGAGGCAACTGCCATCACCTGGCGCCAGGTCAGGCAGATCGTTGAGGGAATTGACTGTAGCGTCGTAAGCCTGCTCGTATGCGCCCAGGTCGCAGGAGGCCGTGCGTCCCTCTCCGCGTGCATCGCTGGCCAAACACGCCGTCAACGCGTTCGAGCTACTTGGATTGCCTGCATTCAGCGCCGCACTGCCGGGCAGCAGTGCATGGGTAGGTACGCCGGAGCCGAAATCAAACAGCGGCGCAAGGCGCGCGTCACTGCTGGTGGGAATTCCGGCGAACGAGGCAAAGCTGCAGCTTTCGATACGCCCGATCATCGTATGCGTGCGCGCGCCCAACTGAATGCCGTTGCCACACAAAAGATCGCTCGGCAAACCGGTGCTGCCAATGTTGTTGACCAGCAAACTGTTGGCGAAATTGATGCCCGTGGTGGTGCTGCCGCTGAAGGCGACACCCGCGCCGAACGCGGCATAATTGTGCGCAATCGTGGAGTTCTTTAAACGAAACCAACTGAATATCGACACGAGACCACCACCCGAGCCATCGGCAGCAGTTACAGAATTACCGCTCACTGTGATGTTGTCCAAGACTGCCTCGACACCGGTGCCCTGCGTCAAGAGAATGCCACCCCCATAATTCGCGGCACGATTATCGAAGACTGAAACGCGCCGCATGGTGAGCACGCCCGGTCCCGCTGAATAGACCCCGCCACCCGCATTGGCTGAACCACCGCGCAACGCGCTGCGGTTGATGGTCAGTGTTGCGGGTCCGTTCTTGCGCACCACTCCGCCATACCCGTTGGCCGAAACTCCTGCCACCACGCTGCCACCGACCAGGGTGAGGTCATTGAGCGTCAGCTGTCCTTGTGCCCCGATCACATCGAACACGCGATCCAGCGCGGGCCCAATGATCACGGTTTCGGTGGTATTGACGCCCTGCACGACGATCGGGCTGCTCACATCCAGATCACCCGTTGCGTTGCCGTCCTCGTCACTGCCTACCAAATTGGTCAACGTGTAGGGACGCGGCAACTCCAAAATGAGCGTATCAGTGCCAGACGCCGAGCCGGCATTGCAACCGCCAACCCCTGTATTGGTATTGGCCGCCTGCACTGCGTCACGCAGTGTGCAACCGCCTACGGTAAAGCCCGATGGGTAAACGTGGATGGTCGCGGCAAAAGCCGGCGCCGACATCAGCACACACGCCGAGAGCAAAATCCAACGCGGGAACCCGTTCTTGAAGATGTTCATACTAAATCCTCTTGACCTTGTGCATTGATGCTTCCGCTGTTGTGCGTACCACAGAGGTGCACACACGAACGCTTCCAGGAACGCACCAGGGTTCGGCCAGTAAAGAGACGAATGATCGCCACGCTCCGGCGCACTCCGGCTTGCATGGTCACTGCACAAAATCAAAACCATCGGCGAACAGAAGCTCGTGATTCTCGAATGCGCCAATATCGACGACAAAGTCACCGACTCGAGGGCTGCCATCCAGATCTAGCGTGCCCAACGTGAAACTGCTGGTTCCGGCATTGCGAAGCGGCGACGCGAACATCAGCCGATAATTGTCGTCGAAGGGATTGCTAAACATCGGGTCGGCCAATGCAAGGTTGCCCGATGACTCCAGCGGTGGCACGCCGACCAGAGAAACCATGTTGTTGTTGAAAAGGGCAGTCGTGGCCGCGGCGAGCGCTAAATCGTCACCTTCATTGAAGGCGAACGCATTGTTGTAGAGCGCGGCGCGCGCCGTGCCGTCAATACGCGCTCCGCCGCCATCGCAAGTCATGGGGGCGCCCACATCGCATATGTGACCGACGACTGTATTGCCGCCGATCAACAAGCGCGTAGACGATTGATTCGCGGAATCGACCGTCATGTCCATCGCGCAAGCAGTCGTGCCACAGCGGTTGTTCAAAAAAAGACTGCTCAGAATGCGTACAACGCCCTCCGTCTGTATGCGTACGCCTGCGCCTGATCCGCTGCTGACGTTATCGCTGACGACGACTCTGTTCAGATTGATGCTGCCGTCAAATCCAGCACCGGTCAAAGCATTCAGGCCCGCGCCTGCCGACGACATTCCATTGCGCAGCGTCAAGTCGGAGAGCGTGATCCCGCCTAGCGATTTTTCCGACGCCAACAACTGCATCACCCGCCGCGCGCTTGAGCCGCTGAGCACCGTCGCATTCGGTTCAATCGATTGAACGATGCAGTTCAAATAGCCGCCGGTGACGGTGAGCGAAAAATTCTGGGTGGTGATGTACTGGAACGCCACGGCACCGCTCGAGACCTCGTAATGACCCGAATCAATCCTGATCGTATCGGCTTCGGCATTACTGCCCGCGGTAGTCAACGCCTGTTGCAGCTCAGCGCTGGTATCGACGCAGAACAGCGCGGCTTGCGCGCCTGAACCCATCAGCGTAGATCCAATCAAAAACAGTCCTGCGCGAAAGACGCTCATCGCCACGCTCCCAGTCCGTGCTATTCATTTACCGCTACCGCGGCATCGCCGCGGACCGACGCAATCCAAAGCAATGCGGCGGTGTACGGATTGAAATGCCGGAAGGCGCCAAAATCGAACACGACCTGCCGATCGGGCGTCGAACAGCGTCGACGCGAAACACGCTTTGTTGCCGGCTGGGATGAGCGCAGCGATACCGGCGTATTGCCGGCTTACTCAAAACCATTGCGAAACAGCAGCCCCGGATCGAAGCTCACGCAGGCAGAAAACTCCGAGGTGTTGCTGCTGGCATCGCTCGCGACCGCGGTAATCTCGTTGGCTGCCAGCGAAATGCTGTTGTCCAGCGTGGCGGTGAAGTTGGCGCTCACCTGCCCGCTGCCCAGTAAATCCAAGCTGCGGGCACCCAGGAAACGCGCACCTTCGCCGTAGCCGCTTTCATCACAGGTCAGGGTCGAGTAGAACCGCAGTGTGTAACCACCGGCGGTGCTCGCCATGGTGCCTTGTACCTTGTACACGCCGTTGTCGTCGAAAGCGGCATTCAGCACCGGAGTATTCAGGCCGCGATTGGCCTGCAACGCGGCACTCGCCCCGCTGTCATCGTTGTTCGGATTGGGGCCATCGGTGCCGAGGTCAATGCCCAAGTCGCCATTATTGTGGATGCTCCCGCTCACAAAGTTGCGCTGGCCATTGAGCACGCTGACGCCGTCGCCTCCGTTGTAGGCGATGATGTTGCTCGATACCTTTGTGTCGCTCGGTCCAGCGAAAGCGCCATCGCTACCCGCGCGCTCGATCATCACGCCGCTGTTGCCATTGGGTACCGAGCAAACAATGCACAACCCGGTGGAAGCCCGCAAGCCGATGCGGTTGAACAGAATTTCGTTGAAATCCGCGTCTGCGCCATAGACCCAGACGCCGAACACGCCGTTGCCGGAGATCACATTGCCGACGACCTCGTTGTTGTCGGATTGATCCAGAAATACCCCGTAGCCATTGCCCAGCGCGGTGTTGCCCGATGCCCCGGTGCCGATCAGGTTATCCACCACCGACACCCTGGTGGCGCCATCGATGTGCACTCCATACAGAAACGCGCCACTGATCAGATTGCGTTGTTCATCGGTGAAGCCGCCGATGGTCAATTCACTGGCCAGTGCCAGTACCTCGATATTGGTGCTGTTGTCGATCAAGGCCACATTGCCAACACCGACGACATCGGCAAATTGATTGCCCGCGATCCGGTGACCGGAGCCACTCACGATCAAGATCGCAGCCTCGCCGAATCTTGAAAATGCCAAGCCATTAATAGCCACCGGTTCATCCAGGTCAGTGGAGATGTGCAAACCATTCATGCTCGGTGTCGACGGCTGTTGCAAGATGATGCAAATCTCGGCATTGAACCCTTGATCCGAGGTGTTCACGATGCTGCCAGACTGGGTGTAACCGTCGATCTCGGTGTCGTCGGTGATCACCGGCAGAGCTGTCGAAGGGGTGATTGTGCGCGGACACGAGCCGGGAATATCGAATTCAATGCGTTGCAAGCCAGCAGTATTGTTGGAATTGGTGATCGCGCTGCGCAACGATCCGGTGCCGCTGTCATTGATATTGGTCACGGTCAACGCGGTGGAGCCATCAACGCTGCTTTCGCGTGCGCCACGGTCTGGCAAGCCACCGATCACGCGCTGATTGGCAAGTACATCGGTAGCCGGAAGTGCGCCAGGGACGGCCAGGCTCGCCGTGTTGATCGCAGGGGAACCGGGCTCGGTCAACGAATAGTTGAAGGTAAACTGCGGGTTGCTGCTGGAGTTGCCCAGGCCCGACACCAAACCACCGCCGGTTGTGGCAGTAAAGGTTGAATAGGCGGCTGACACGGCAAACAAATTCGAAATGTCATAACCATCATTGCTCCAGAGCAGGCTATTGCGGATGCGCACCGTGTTGTTGTCCACATCCAGATTCGCCCAGCGCAGACCGCCTGCCGCGTTGTCCGCAATGGTTGCGTGGATCACATCGATGACGCGGTCCGCGCCCATGATCAGGTAGAGCCCCTCACGGTCGCTGGCCGTGATCTGAACATTTTCCAGCCGCGCATTGGCGCAGTACAGCTCAAGATTCAGTGCGCCGTTGCGCGCACCCGTTGGTACGGGCGCTACAGTCGTTCCCAGCAGGCGCAGTCGGCGCAGCGTGATACCGAAACCGCCGCTGCTGCATTCGACCGTGGACACGGTAACTTTTCCGGTCTCAAAAAAGGTCATCGCATCCACTTCGAGCGTGTCTCGAAGTGCGACGAACTGCAACATCGCGTTCTCGTTTCCTGACCCGAAAAGCAAGGTGTCCGCCGCATCGCCAGAACGCGCACCGCAGCCCACGTTATAACTGCCCAACATGCGCAAATTGCCACTGCCGAGCGGGCTTCCGAGGTAGATCAATCCGCCACTGATGTCGTAGGTTCCGCTCTCCAGGCGTATCCAGTCATCTTCGCCGCTGAAGGAAGCCTGGGTCAGCGCTGCCTGCAATTCCGCGGGTGTATTCACGCAGTAATTCGCCGCGAAGGTCATCGACAACGGCGCCAGAATGCCGAGCAACGCAGCAATTGAACGAGCGCGTAACAACATGAGTGACTCCTATTGATCGGTACGGTTTGAGTCAAACCACAACGGCTCTGCGGAGCAGCAGGCAGATCCGACCTGCCCACCGCAAGCCCGATGTGTCGGCGTCGATGTGTCTGTGTTGTGAATGCCGCGGGGGGCGGAAACCGAACAAAGTGCTCTATACCCAACTTCCACTCACGGCTCTTCCTCAAATCCATCGTCGAATAATGCGGGATTGAACTCGTAGGCACCGAGGTCCGGGGCTGAGCCAATAATTCGGGTGCGGCCGTTCAGATCGATGCTGGTCGGTGGCAGCGGCGCGTTACCGTGGTTGAGCATCGGTGATGTCGACTGCAAACGAAAATCATCGCCGAGCACATCGATGAACAGCGGGTCGTCGATGTTCATGCTGCCGACTTCGTCATCGAGCGTGCCGAACACTTGATCGATATTGTTGTAGTAGAGGTCAACTTCGGTATCTGGATCGTAGGCGTAAAGGTCGTAGGCGGTCTGGAACGCAAACAGATTGTGGTACAGACGCACATGCTGCCGACCTTCAAAACCGGCGGCCTCCATGTTGCAGGCGATCGGCGCGCCGTTGCTGCAACGATTGACCGTCAGCGTGTTGCCGCCGAGATAGACCAGCACCGGAAGCGCCACTGGGGTGTTTGGGCTTTCGACCAGCAGCGCGCAATAGTCGCCAGCACACTGATTGAAGGCAAACAAACTGCCGTTCACCCGGACCAGGCCGGCGTTGGAGGCGATGTACAGCGCACCGCCCCTGGTATCACTTTGATTGAATTCGAAGATCACTCGCTCGACGTTCACATCACCTACGTATCCGGTCATAAACGTGCTGCCGGGATCACCAATGTACAAACCGCCGCCGTCCGTGGCACTGTCGCCGTCTCGAATGCTGAGGTTCTTGACGGAAATGGTGCCGTCGCCCCAGGCCCGAAGGCGCATCACCTGTTGCGCGCCGCCGCCACTGAGCACGGTCAGGCTCGCTACATTGCGCTTGCGCCCACACAATAGGCCACCGCTATAACCGCCTTCGATACTCAAGGCAAAACCCTGACTGGAGAAGTATTCGAATCCGATGGCACCGCCGGGGAGACTGTACGTCCCGGTTTCAATTTTGATGGTGTCGGCCTCGCCATTGCTTTGAGCGGCAGACAAGGCCTGTTGTAGCTCGGCGCCGGTATCGACACAGAAATCAGCCGCCTGGGCGGAAGCGCAAAGCAGGGCGAAACCCGCTATGGCCATGAGCAATCGAGCGCTGTGCATGACTGATCTCCGACACACGGCGATACTGAAATAGGACTCGCTCATTCGACGGTTGGCTGCTCAAAGCCGTCCTTGAAGAAGGAATCGTCGAATTCGTAGGCACCGATATCAACGATCGAGTCGGCGACCCGCGCGTTGCCGTCAAGATCACTGGTTAGCAGGACAAATAGCGGTGTGCCGGCATTGCGCATCGGCGAGTCCGGCTGTAGTCGCACGTCATCGTTGATCAAATCAACAAATTGCGGATTGGCGAAGTTGAGGTTGCCCGACATCAGGGCCGGTGTGCCGATAATCGATACGATGTTGTTGTTGTAAAGATCGGTCAAGCTGCCATCCACCTTCAGACCTGCTCCACCATTGGCGGCAAACAAGTTGTTATAAAACACCGCGCGCGCACCGCCGCCGAAGCGCGCGCCGCCGGTGGTGCAGGTGCTGGGCGCACCCGCGCTGCAGGCGTTGCCGACGAAGGTGTTGTTGCCGAAGAACGCAGTGAATTCGCTCGGCGCGCTGCTGTTGACCGTCGCCGACATCGCGCAGTTGTTGGCTCCGCAGCGATTGAGCAGGAACAGATTATTGAGCACGCTCACTATGCCAGCGCCGCCCACGATCAGCCCGCCGCCAAAGTCGGTCGATGTGTTGCGATCAAAAACCACGCGACTGACCACGAGCGTGCCGTCGAAGCCGCCAGCGCCGCCCATGTCCAGCCCCGCTGAACCGCTCTGTCCGGGTGGGTTC
>JANMSL010000671.1:0-1754 GCA_031389245.1 Lysobacterales bacterium
GCCAAAGTGCGCGTGCCGCTGCCGGATGCTGCAGTGTTGGAGCGGGCGCTGGCGCAGATGCGATTGGACCATCCCAAAGCGTTCGCCGACGAAGACCCGCACCAGACTGCGAGTCTGCTTACGGGCGTCAGCATTAGTGCGTTAAACAGCTTGATCCGCATTCGCGAGCACGAAGGCAGGGCGCTGACCGCGGCCGACTGGATTGCGACCAAGAAACAGATGGTCGAAGGTGATTCCAGCGGCCTGGTCGAGTTCATCGATTCAAAGAAAACGCTGGAGGACTATCACGCCCAGGCGGCGCTGAAGATCTGGTTGCGACAGGACATGGCGCTGTGGCGAGCATCCGATCTGCGGGCATTGCCGATGGGTTACATTTTTTGCGGTCCGGTCGGCACCGGAAAAACTTATCTGGTGGAATGTCTCGCTGGCGAAGCCGGTGTGCCGGTGGTCAAGTTGAAAAATTTCCGCGATCGCTGGGTCGGTTCCAGCGAAGGCAACCTGGAAAAGATCTTCCGGCTGATCCGTGCGCTGGGCCGCTGCATCGTGTTCATCGACGAGGCCGACCAGACGCTTGGCAAACGCGATGCGGGCAGTGGTGACAGCGGATTGTCGGGACGCCTTTATTCGATGATCGCGCAGGAGATGAGTGACGGTTCAAACCGGGGTCGACTGATCTGGATTCTGGCGTCTTCGCGTCCCGATCTGATCGAAGTGGATTTGAAGCGGCCGGGGCGCATCGACGTGAAAATTCCGCTGCTGCCGACCACCACGCATGCCGAAAGCGCTGCACTGCTCAATGCCCTGCTCAAGCGGTTGGATATCGCCCCGGGCGTAGAGGCGATGCAGACGCTCGCGCTGCCAGTGCTGTTGACGCCGGGCGCCGCGGAGGCACTCGCGGTAAAGGTATACCGACAGGTGCGAACGACTTCGGCTACGCCGATCGCGGCGCTGACTGAATGCTTGGTCGGCTATCAGCCACCGGTGGCGCCCGCGGTGTTGGAGCAGCAGATGCGCATTGCGATCCGCGAAGCGACGGACATGCACTTCGTGCCAGAGTCACTACGTCATCTGGCCGCAGATGGTGGCGTGCCGTGATTCGCTGCAATGATGCGCATGCAGGGTGTGCCGCGAGTTTCTGCGGCAAGAGTGCGCTGCCGTGAGCGCCAAGCCGTCCTATTTGATGGCCGCCTTCAATGCGCGACCGTTCGACATGCCCGTTCCACCCAATTGGTTTGGGCTGGCAACGTTTGCTCTGCTCGGCTTTTTTCTGACTCCCGGGTTCTGGCTGCTGGGTGCCGGTCTTGAGGTAGCCTATCTGTCGGCATTGGCCGGGAGTCAGCGCTTTCGCAATGTGGTCGACGCCGGCGCCATGCAAAAGCAACAGGTCGAAGACCCTGTGGATCGCCGCTACCGTGAGTTTCTGGACAAAATCAGCCTGTCCGAACAACGCCGTCACCAGCAGGTTGAAGCCAGGGCGCGCGAGATTTTGACCACGCTGAAATCATCGCCAATGATGTCCACCCACGCCGACAGTCTGGAACAGTTGGTCTGGTTGCATCTGCGCCTGCTCGGCGCGCGCCAGGCGATCGCGCGCGTCGTGCAGACCGCGCAACAGGAGCGTGCCCAGCTGGCCAGTCAGGAAGAGCAAATCATCAAGCGCTTGCAAGCAACTGATCTCAGCGCTGTGTTGCGACGCAGTCTGGAGCAGCAGGTCTCGGTGATCGATCAGCGCCAGGAAGCCCACCTCAATGCGG
>JANMSL010000681.1:0-3538 GCA_031389245.1 Lysobacterales bacterium
ATCGGCGCGCGCGAAAATTTCTTCTGCGCCATCCACGATTTCTGCTCCGGCCTTTTGGTACATCTCATTGGTCAGACCGATGGATTTACCACCATCGCGTTGCACCAAGACTTTATGCCCATGCGAGATCAGCTCGCGTGCGCCCGCAGGCGTGAGGCCGATACGGTATTCATGATTCTTGATTTCCTTGGGAACGCCGATAAGCATGGGATGCCCTCCCGGGGCAGATGCGAAATTTGTTGGTGGTTCGAGGCTCGATCAGATGCCGTGCGTAGCACAGGCTTGTGCTGGATCAGCGCCAGATCACATCAATGCCATCCGTAGCGCCGATCGCAGCTCGAAGCACCGACGTCAGATTTTCAGATGCCCCCGCCGTCTGTAGCAGGCTGACCGTCGACAGGTCGATGAAATAGTCCCTGTCCGTGGAACTCTCTTCTTCCATCACGGCGACCATGTGGGCGAGGTCCGCGTCGTCGATCTGGGCGAGCAACTGATTGGTGTCTTTCAGATGGAGCGCTGGCATCTTGTTTCCCCGCTGGCATGGTGAAGTGTCGGCCGGCAATGGGCCGGAGCCGACATTGTAACTACGCTGTCTCCCGAATCGCCTCGGCGATGCGTCCAAAGATCTGATCGATGTGCGATTTTTCCAGAATCAGCGGCGGTGACAGCGCAATCACATCGCCGGTAACCCTGATCAACAGGTCCTTCTCGAAGAAGCAGCGGGTGAAAACGTCGTATGCCCGCGCGCCCACTGCGCCGGGCCGCGAGGCCATTTCGATCGCACCGATCAGACCAAAATTGCGAATATCGATAACGTTTGGCAGTTCCTTCAGTGCGTGGATCGCATCTTCCCAGTATTGCCCCAGCGCAATCGCCTTCTCGAACAGGTTTTCTTCGCGATAGATGTCGAGGGTGGCGATCGCGGCGGCGCAGGCTACCGGATGACCCGAATAGGTGTAACCATGGAACAGCTCGATAGCGCCCTCTGGGCCATGCATAAATGCATCGTGTATTGCCCTCGACGCGAACACCGCACCCATCGGCACGCTGCCATTGGTCAGACCCTTGGCGGTAGTGATCAGGTCGGGTGTAACGCCAAATCGCTGCGCGGCAAAAGCCTTTCCGACGCGGCCAAAGCCGGTGATCACTTCGTCAAAAATCAGCAGGATGTCGTGCTTGTTGCAGATATCACGCACACGCTGCAGATATCCAACGGGCGGGAGGACCACGCCGGCCGAGCCGGCTATGGGCTCGATGATTACGGCAGCGATGGTGCTGGCGTCATGCAACTGCACTACGCGCTCGAGGTCCTCTGCCAGTTCCACGCCGTGCTCAGGCAATCCGCGATTGAATGCGTTGCGGCTGATGTCCAAAGTGTGGCGGATGTGGTCCACACCGGGCAACTGGGTCGCGAACCACTTGCGATTGTTGACCAGGCCGCCGACTGAAATGCCTCCGAAACCGACACCGTGGTAACCCTTCTCGCGACCGATGAAGCGAGTACGGGTGCCCTCGCCGCGGACACGGTGGTACGCGAGTGCGATCTTCAGCGCAGTGTCGACCGACTCCGAACCAGAGTTGGTAAAAAAGACATGCTTGAGCGGATCGGGTGCAATCTCAGCGAGGCGCTGCGCTAACACAAACGGCAATGGATGGCCCATCTGGAAAGTCGGCGCAAAATCCAGCGTGCGGATCTGCTGGCTTACCGCTTCAATGATGCGTTCCCGACTGTGCCCGGCGTTGCAGCACCAGAGCCCGCCAGTACCATCCAGAATTTCGCGGCCGTCCACCGTCTTGTAATGCATGCCCGCGGCACTCGCCAACATGCGGGCGTGCTGTTTGAACTGACGGTTCGCGGTGAACGGCATCCAGAACGCGTCCATGTGCTCGGGCGCTGTCGTCGCTTGTTGCTGGTAGTGCTTAGCAAATTCTTGTTTGCCAAAATCTTGATCGGCATGGACGGACGCCGAAGGGGGATCGGATTTGCTCATTGAGCGCTCCCTGCTTTGAATGGCGGGCACGCTATCAGTGTTGAAAAAACTTTACAAGAATGCCCTTTTTATGCCCAAAATTGACCTTGATTCGAGCAAGTGTTTAATATTCGGCAACACACCGGCCCTATCGAGGGCTTCCACTCCGGTAGGGTGCAGGGCGGCAGTCGACAAACGGGTAGACGAGAAATTCGATAACGGCGTCACGCGCAATCAGGCCAGTCGTCGGCCTTCATGAGGTTCTCAATGGATATCGGCATCCGCTTGCAAACAGTGCGAAAGAGCAAGGGCTTGAGTCAGCGCGAGCTGGCCAAACGTGTGGGCGTCACCAACAGCACCATTTCACTGATCGAACAAAATAAAGTCAGCCCGTCCATAAGTTCGTTGAAAAAGGTACTCGACGGCATTCCCATTTCACTGGCGGATTTCTTCACACTCGATCTTCCTGCCAGGGACGACGACACTCCCTTCTTTGATCCTGCACAGCAGCCTGACCTCGGCACCAACGGTATTCACTATTTTCTGGTGGGCAAAGGCCTGCCCAAGCGTCAGATGTGCATTCTGCGTGAGGTAATGCCGCCCGGCAGCGATACCGGCGATACCATGCTGTCGCACGATGGTGAGGAAGGCGGGGTTGTGATCAGCGGCCAAGTCGAGATCACCGTTGGCGAACATGTGCGCGTTTTGGGTGCAGGTGCGGCCTATTACTTTGAAAGTCGCCAGCGGCATCGTTTTCGAAACATTGGCGACTCCGAGGCCATCCTGGTCAGCGCCAGCACACCACCCACTTTTTGATCTGCGACTGCGTGCGCCGTGTACTGCGCAGATACTGTGATTTACCCAAGAGGATTGCACAATGAAACCAGCGAAGTCCCGCGCCGACTGGCATGCCATGGCCGCTGCACTCTCGATTCGCTCGCAGGCATTCATCGACGGGCGTTACCGGGATGCACTCTCTGGCAAGACCTTTGACTGCATCAGTCCGATCGATGGTGCAAGCCTTGGGCGCGTCGCCGAGTGTGCAGGCGAGGACATCGATCTGGCCGTGAAAGCAGCGAGGAAGGCATTTGACTCCGGCGTGTGGTCAGACGCCAAGCCTACGCACCGCAAGCGAGTCCTTGTTCGTTTCGCTCAACTATTGCAGGACCACGCCGAGGAGCTTGCGCTACTGGAGTCGCTGGATATGGGCAAACCGGTGGGCGATGCGTTGGGCGTCGATGTCGCAGCCAGCGTGCGCTGCATGAGCTGGACTGGCGAAGCGATCGACAAGGTGTATGGTGAAATCGCTGCAACCGGCCCCGACGAACTCGGTTTGATCACACGTGAGCCACTGGGTGTAGTCGGCGTCATCGTGCCATGGAATTTTCCGCTGCTGATGGCGACTTGGAAGCTGGCGCCGGCACTGGCCTGCGGTAATTCGGTGGTGCTCAAGCCCTCCGAGAAATCACCGCTCAGTGCGATACGGATCGCCGAGTTGGCGATCGAGGCTGGCGTTCCATCTGGCGTATTCAACGTCGTGCCCGGCTTTGGAAAGGGCGCCGGCGAAC
>JANMSL010000716.1:0-4420 GCA_031389245.1 Lysobacterales bacterium
GCCAGCGCCAGTCGGGCGACCAGCGTGTCCTCGTGGTGATCGCCGTTCAGCCGGTGCGTCATCGCGACGCTCTCGCGCGCCACGGCTTCGGCATCCGGCAGTTTCCGCAGGCGCAGCAGGTTGCCCGCCAGCGCGTCGAGGCAGATGGCGATGTCGCGATGATCGCGCGCATGAATCGTGCGAGCCATGCCCAAGGCGTCGCGCAACAGCGGCTCGGCCTCGGCATAATTACCTTGGTCACTGAGCAGACGCCCGTGGTTACGCTGTGTCCGTGCCCACAGCAGCGGCTGAGTGGCGGCGAGCGGCCGCGTAGCCTGGATTTCAAGCTCCAAAAGCTTTCGCGCACGGTCGTACACGCCGAGTTTGCGATAGGCCTCGCCGACGGTAGCGAGCAACTCAGCCTGCACCTCCAATTGGCCACCAAGTTCGCGCTCAATGCTTGACCAGCCACGATCCAGTAGTTCACGCGCGCTCAGCTGCACGCCGCCGGACCGTTCCGGGTCAGCCCCCTGGAACAATTGCAGCACCAATGCCTGCACTTGCCGTGCTTTCACCGCCTCGGCCTGCGCCCGGTCGCGTTCGCGAGATAGGGCATTTGCCTGCACGGTCACCGTAACTGCATAGCTGACGACCAGCGCGAAGATCGCTGCGCTGGCGACTACTGCCCAGGCGTGCCGTTTAACGAATTTCTCCGTGCGATATCCCCAAGTCTCTGGTCGTGCGCGGACCGGCCTTCCCTGCTGCCAGCGCTCCAGGTCCTCGATCATCGCGATCGCCGAAGCGTAGCGCCGCTCGGGTTCCTTGCGCAGCGCCTTGAGCGCGATGTTGTCAAGGTCGCCGTGCAACGTTCGACGCAGCGCTGCCGGCGTGGTTTGCCTTGCGGCGCTGACATCGCGCGCATCGTCGCCACGATCGCCGATGCGTTCACTGGGCCGGATCGGTTGCGTGCGGCAGACAACATCTTCCAGCGCATTCTGCGCGGTATTGGTCACTCTCTGCGCGCGCTGTCCGGTCAACAATTCGTAAAGCAGCAAACCCAGTTGGTAAATATCGGTTGCTGTAGAAGCCGGCCGACCCAGCACCTGTTCGGGTGTCGCGTAGTCGGGCGTGAACGCGCGCAGCGCGGTTCGCGTGAGCGCCGCGCCACTGATGGCATCGTCGGACAGCGCCTTGGCGATGCCGAAATCCAGGAGTTTTGGCTGTCCATCGACGCCAACGATGATATTCGAAGGTTTGATGTCGCGATGCGCGATCAGATTTCGATGCGCGTGCGACACGGCCAGGGCGACCTGCATGAACAGCGCGATCCTCTGCTCCACGCTCAGTCGCTGCTGGTCGCAGGCACGATCGAGCGGCTCGCCCTCGACGTACTCCATCACCAGAAAAGGTCGGCCCTCCACGTCACGGCCGCCATCAAGCAGTCGGGCGATGCCGGGATGATTCAGTGAAGCGAGTATTTGCCGCTCCTGCGCGAACCGGCGCACAAACTCGTCGGAGTCCGCACCGGTGCGCATCAACTTCAATGCGCCCTGTTGTCGAAAGCCGCCTTCATTGCGTTCGACCAGATACACGTCGCCCATGCCACCGCGACCCAACGTGCGCAATGGTCGCCAAACCCCGATCGTCGCTCCAACAACGAGCTGAGATTCCTCGGCTTCCGCTGTCGCGCACATAGAATACGATGCGCCTTCACACAGCACCTGCCAGAGCGGGCGCGCCAGTCGCTGCGGCTCCAGTCCGGGCGTTTCAGCCAAGCACACCAAGTTGCGCAGCGCCGGCGCCAGCGCAGGTTCGGTTTCGTCAATGTCGTTTAAATACTCTGCACGCGCGGCGCCATCGAGCTCCAGCGCCTGAGTCAGCAACTCGTCAAGCCGAATGCGCGGATCGCGGGACTCGACCATACTGGCTGCCTAGGGCATGCTGAGTATGCTGAGCAGCCAGGCACGTGCGCGCTTCCAATCGCGTTGCACCGTACGCAACGAGCCATCCATGGCTTGAGCCGTCTCTTCTTCTGTCATGCCGGCAAAGTAACGGCACTCAACCACCTCAGCCAACCGTGGGTTAAATGCAGCGAGTGCGTCGAGCGCAGTGTCGATAGCAATTACACGCTCGGGGTCGCTCTCGTCCGCCAACAAATCAGGTTCCAGTGTGACCTGGACCTGGTCCCCACCACGCTTGGTCGCTACCCGCCTGCGTGCGTCATCGACCAGAATGCGACGCATCGCCCGAGCGCAGACGGCAAAAAAGTGCCCACGGTTTTGCCAATCGACTCCCTCTTCACCGACCAACTGCAGGTACGCCTCCTGCACCAAGCTGGTCGTATCCAGCAGAAGTCCGCGCGGTCCACCGCGCGCAAGCTGCCCGCGCGCTATTGCCCGCAGCTGCTGATAGACCAGCGGCACCATCCTGTCGAACGCTTCGCGATCACCGGCATGATGGCGTTGCAGTAGTTGCGTGATGTCGTTGGACATCCGTCGCCTCTCCTTGTTCTCATGTGAGTAGCTGCGGTGCGCGTAAGCTTAGCAACGGACGCAAACACTTCTGCATGTCAGCAATCCCATGCTTCAGCGGCGCGTTGGTCACCCGCAATGCCCCAGGGCTTATCTGCAAAAGCGCTTGCAGCGGGCAATGCTTCGAATTCGGTGCCAAAGCTGCAAACTTCGCAAGCGGATTCGACTGGGGAACGACTGCGGGCAGCGTCCCGCGGCGATTCTTGAGCGACGCCAAATATCGATCGCTGTAGCTCAGCGCAACCTTTCGAGATAATCGCCAAGTTCCGGCGCCAACGGCGCATGAAAAATGTAGGGTTCGTCAACGCCCTCCAGTTCGAAACTGAACTGGGCTGCGTGCAGAAAAAGCCGCTTCAATCCGCTTTGCCGCGCGATGCGATTGGCCTCGGGAATGCCGTATTTTTCATCGCCCAGCAAGGGGTGCCCGATATGCGCCGCATGTACACGGATCTGGTGCGTGCGACCTGTGTCGAGCTCCACTTCGCAAAGCGTGGCTTCAGCAAATTTTTCAATCACCCGAAATACGCTGCGCGACGGCTTGCCTTCGGGATCCACTCGCACCATTCGCTCGCCGCCTTGCATCAGGTTTTTTGCCAGCGGAGCATTTACGTCGACTTTGCCACGCGTCAGTACGCCGCTGAGCAATGCCAGATAGCGCTTGTCGGTTCGTCCCTCGCGAATCAATTGCTGCAATCCGGTGAGTGCCGAGCGCTTCTTGGCCAGCACCAACACGCCACTTGTATCTCGATCCAAGCGGTGCACGAGCTCCATCGGCTGGTCCGGGCGCCACTGCCGCATCAGTTCGATTGCCCCGAAATTGACACCACTGCCGCCATGAGTGGCGACCCCACTCGGCTTGTTGATCACCAGAAAGCCGCGGTCTTCGAAGATTACCCAGCTGTCAATGCGATTGAGCATTCCCGTAGGCGCGATGCCCGGATCGCGCGGCTCGGCCACACGCACCGGTGGCACGCGCACCTGATCGCCTTCTGCCAAGCGGCTTTCAGGCTTTGCGCGCTTGCCATTGATACGTACCTGGCCAGAACGCAGCAGTCGGTAAACATGCGACTTGGGCACGCCCTTGAGCAGACCAAACAGGAAATTGTCAATGCGTTGACCGACGCGTTCAGCATCGATCGGCACGATTCGTACGGAGGGCATTGATTCGGGGGATTTAGTCACGTTTGCGGGTTTGGCACGTCGGTTGCTACAATCCAAGCCGCGATTTGCGTCGAAAGCCCCCTGCGATCAAGAACTTGAACGCTTCAATCAGGCTTTTCGCGCCCGCTGCAGCGGACTGCGGTTCGAGCATCGACGGCCAACTGGCCCTCGTGTGCCGCGCATCCTAGCTGCTTCGGCGGGCCTTTGCGGCGTCTCCAAATATGGCGAATCCATATTTCGGAAGCGCTTCGGTGAGACGCACACCGACCGGCATGGTCTGAGCCGGAATTCTTCAGTCCGCAATGCAGCAAGCGTTCCCGAATCTCGTACCGCCGCATCGTTCAACCCGTTTGGCAGCTTGGCGTGGCCAAGGGGTCGTAACCAAATAACTTGGACATTTAGCTGGTCTTTTCGCCCACCCGCATCGTTGCGCAAAGGGTTGCATAGTTTGACTATGCGCCCCCTTTGCGCGCCTTGCGGGCGGACCAAAATCCTACGCAACCTGTCCAAGTCATTTGGTTACGACCCCTAGCGCCCCAAGCGCCGCTGGCTGGAATGACCGCTGAAGCGGGCGATCGAAGGAGCGTTACAGGAAACACTAAAAATGAAGCGTATGTTGATCAACGCAACTCAGCGTGAAGAGTTGCGCGTGGCTATCGTGGATGGCCAGACCCTGTTTGACCTGGATATCGAAGTTCCCTCCCGCGAACAGAAAAAATCGAACATCTACAAGGGACGTGTCACTCGCG
>JANMSL010000779.1:0-6368 GCA_031389245.1 Lysobacterales bacterium
ACGATCGTCAGGGGCAATTTTGCGCCTGTTCCTGGCAATACGCATTAAGCAATGCGTAGAGGCCACGCAATCGAACGCAGTCGCCGACTCGGCACGCAGCCCGGGGCGCTGGAAAATTCTTTGGCTGATTATCCTGAGGCCGAGCGGCGTTCAGACCGGTAGCCACGGCAGCGCACCCGGCCAGGCTTCCGCATCGCTTCCAGCGACGGTTTCAGCACGCCGTAATTATTGTTTACAGCATGTGAAGACTGCACCGATCGCGACAGGCGCCATGGCCGTTCGATCCCGATAGAGTCGGGTTATGCGTGTCTGCGACAGGTGAGCTCCCGGCGCGAATCAATCCCCGCTGGAACGCAATTTCTTCAAAGGCGAGTGCTTTTTTGGACACCCCAGGCCATCCCGAGCCAGCGACATCCAGCGGCCGCCGCGAATGGTCGGAAGAGCTGCGCAGGCGGTTTCTCGGCATTGGCATGGTCGCCGTAGCTGTCGCCTGCTTGTTGTTCGGAGTTGCGCGTTTTGCGCTGCAACAGCACACCGGCCTGCTCACGCCCTGGTTGTTCAATGCCATAGGTTTTGTCGCGATTTGCATGCTCTATGTCTGGTATCAGCGCGCGCCAGCCCAGCGCAGCGAAGTCGCGGTGCATGCCACGGCAGCGATTGCGACGATTCTGTTACTGGTACCTGTTGCGTACAACATGCCTTCCACGGTCTGGTGGCTGACACTGGTGGGCTTTGCGATGACGCTCATGAGCAAGCGCCGCGAAGCCGGATTGTGGGCAGCGTCAACCATCGTCCTGGTCGCTGCGGTGCCACACCTCGAACCCATGTTTCGCGTCAGCGGAGCTGCCGGAGAGCAAGCACTGGAAGCAAATATGGCGCGCACCGTGTTTGCCCTCATCCTGTTCGGCGTTGCCTACGCCTTCCGTCGCGAGATTGAGCGCAGGACTTCGGACCTGACCACGCTGACTGCAGACCTGCAGTCGGCCAATGCGGCCAAAGATCGCTTCTTGGCGAACATGAGCCATGAGTTGCGCACTCCGCTGCACGGCATGCTCGGCATGACCGAGCACGCCTTGAACGAGCCGCTGGACGCAGCACAAAGACATCGTCTGCAATCCATAATGGCGTCCGGCACTACCCTATTGTGCCTGTTGAATGATGTGCTCGACATCGGGCGCGCCAATGCCAGTGCGTTTTCTCTCGACGCGCAACCCTTTGCATTGCACGATGTCATCGCCCAGGTGTTACCCCCGTTTTCCGCCCAGGCGGCGCAACGTGGCCTGCGCTTCACCGCCTCCGCGGCACCCGAACTACGACTCAGGCGCGTGGGCGACGCGGCCCGTATTCGCCAGATCGTGCTTAACCTGGTTTCCAATGCGCTCAAGTTCACCCGCGACGGCAGCATCGCGATTCGACTGGATCGTTCGCCCGAACACGAAGACGGAATTGTTCTGCGAATTTCCGACACTGGCGTCGGCATGGCGCCTGAGATCGCCGAGCGTATCGGCGAAGCCTTCGTCCGTCACGATAGCGGGCCATCGCGCGAACACGGTGGCGCTGGACTCGGGCTCGCCATCGTCTACGAACTGGCGCAGCGAATGCATGGGTACGTTGAATTTGTTGCTGCAGCGCCACAGGGGACCATCGTCAGTGTCGCATTGCGGTTACCGTTCAGCGGCGATGATTGCAGCTACGGGCCACAGGACCTGTTGCCGCGCCAAGATGCAACCGGAGCGGCGCCCGGTTTCCCCGTACGCCCGTTCGCCGCACTGCGCATTCTGGTTTGTGAGGACGACGCCCTGGGGCAGGAGTTGATGGCGGCAAGCCTGAGCGTGCTCGGCCATAGCTATGTGATTGCCAGCGATGGCGTAGAGGGCCTGCAATTGGCCACGCAACAGAACTTCGACCTGGTGCTCAGCGACATCGAAATGCCCAATATGGATGGTTACGTATTCCTGCAGCAATTTCGCCAGCACGAACAAACCCGGGGCCGCCGGCCGATTCCAGTCATGGCCGTTACTGCGCACGCCGCGCTGAAGGCTCGCGACCGGTTTCTTGGGCTCGGCTTCAACGATTACCTGGCCAAGCCCTTCACGCTCGCTGAACTGCAGAGCATGCTTGCCAGGCTTGCGGTCGCGAGCACAAACCCGACATGAGCTATGGCGAGATTTTGAGTGACGAGGCCGCTGGAACAGTGCCTCGCTAACGCTGCCGCTCGCAACGTGCGCGATCGACGCGGACGATCAGGTCTTCGGCGACTCTGCCTTTTGCAAACGGGTTCAAGGAAAACCCGATCGTTGGCGAGAACGCGATTTCGGTGCCAAATCTCCCTGGCTTGTCCAGCCGCAAAATAATTCGCGGCGGATTCACATTGCTCGTGACACTGACGTTCATGATGTTGGACAGACGAATGCGCTCTTCCTCTCCGCCCTTTCGGATCAACAAAAACTCGCCGCCGTCGGAGACTTCGTCGGCAAGGTCCCGAGTAAACTTCTTGAACACGATAAAACCGATCACCACCATCATGCCGGGGACCGCGAATAACATGAAGTGTCGATCTCCTGCGTCGGCCGCAAGTGACCTCACAACAAGAGATGCAATGAACCCGAACCAAAACAGCGGGAAAACCCGCTTGTAGAAAAACGTGTAACGCGAGGAAATCCTGGTCATGGGGCATGCCCCGCCTTGCGCGCGGAAACTATCGGTACATGCCATACCGCGTAATTGGGCGGCGTTTCGATCGCGTGAATCATGGCGTTCATATCGCCGACCACTGCTTCCACGCTACGGCCGCTGACCTCGGCGAGCACGTGGGCATAGCCATCGCGCCACGACCTGATGATGCCGGCAAAGGTTGGACGCGGCACGCGCAGAGTGTCGAGGGTGATGAAATCTACGGCCAGGTCGAGATAGCCAGCGGAGTGCAGCAGCGTTGGAGAATGCCGGCCGATACGGCCGTCGCAACCCGTGCTGCTGAGGAACGCAACAGCATGCTGACTCCAGAACAGGTCCGGATCGAATCCGATGTTGGCCGGAATGTGCAACATGCCGTAGTCCTCCGACAACAGGTGCAGCCAGCCTCCGGGTTTGAGAACACGGGTGAACTCATCAATGATTTTTGCGAAATCCGGTACCGATTGCGACATGTGGCGACACACCAAAAGATCAACGCTGTCATCAGCCAGGGCCAATGCGTAGGCGTCGCCTTGCCGATAGCTGATGTTTGTGGTGAATGACTGGCTGTCGCGACGCGCCAACTCCACATTCGATTCGAGGATGTCCAAGCCGAGCAGTCGTGCCTGCGGATACAAATCAACCAGCCGTCGGGTGATTTCACCGGTACCGCAACCGACATCCACGATTTCTATGCGGCCGTGCAGCGCATAGCGCGCAAACAGCGGCTGTTCCTGAGGCCAGATCGCCTGCGCCTGAAACGCCAGATTACGCGCCATCGATTCGTCGCCCATCTGCTCGGCTTGTGGATTGCGGTCCGCAGTCACTTGGCTTCCCCTGACCCGAAGCATGGCCGTACTGGCACTTCCTGCAACGGGTCTATTGTCATCGCAACCACAAGTTGAGTGTCGACGATCAGGTCCAGATCAACGCCGAGGCATCGATTCGCGCAGCATCAAGACAACTGATGCCCTCGCCGATGACTCGCAAAGCGTCTGGTCACATGTTGCGACGGTATTCACCACCGACATCGTAGAGCGCATGACTGATCTGGCCAAGGCTGTGTGATTTGACTGATTCAATCAGTGCAGCGAAAACGTTCTCGCGACGCCGCGCAGTTTCCTGCAGGTGTTTCAGACGAGTTGAGAGCTCGGTCGCGGTCGCCAATGGCGCGCTCGCGGGCACAGTGGATGCATGAGTCGCTGCCATGTGTGCGCTGACATAGTTCGCGACGTTGGCAATCTGCTGTTGCTTCTCGGCCTCGGTGGAGCGGATCAGCTCGATCTGTGTGGTGACTTCGCCCGCATGTTCCTTCGGCAAGAAAGTGTTGACGCCGATCAACGGCAGGCTGCCGTCATGCTTCTTGTGTTCGTAATACATCGATTCTTCCTGGATCTTTCCGCGCTGGTACATGGTATCCATCGCCCCCAGCACACCACCGCGCTCGCTGATTGCCTCGAATTCCTTGTATACCGCCTCCTCCACGATGTCGGTGAGTCGATCAACAATAAAACTGCCCTGCCAAGGGTTTTCGTTGAAGTTAAGTCCGAGTTCCTTGTTGATGATCATCTGGATGGCCACTGCACGGCGCACGCTGTCTTCAGTTGGAGTGGTGATCGCCTCGTCAAATGCATTCGTGTGCAGACTGTTGCAGTTGTCAAACAGCGCATACAGCGCCTGCAACGTGGTGCGGATGTCGTTGAACTGGATTTCCTGCGAATGCAGTGAACGGCCGCTGGTCTGAATGTGGTACTTCATCATCTGCGAACGCTCGTTGGCGCCGTAACGCTCACGCATCGCGCGCGCCCAGATGCGCCGCGCCACGCGGCCAATCGCGGTGTACTCCGGGTCCATGCCATTGCTGAAGAAAAACGACAGGTTGGGGGCGAAGTCGTCCACCTTCATGCCGCGCGCGAGGTAGTACTCGACGATGGTGAAGCCATTGCTGAGAGTGAACGCCAGCTGCGAAATCGGATTCGCCCCGGCTTCAGCGATGTGATAACCGGAGATCGACACCGAGTAGAAATTGCGCACTTTATGGTCGACGAAATACTGCTGGATGTCGCCCATCATGCGCAGCGCAAACTCGGTCGAAAAGATGCAGGTGTTCTGAGCCTGGTCTTCCTTGAGAATGTCGGCCTGGACCGTGCCGCGTACACTCTGCAGCGTCTCCATCTTGATCCGCGCATAGGTCTGCGCATCGACCACTTCATCGCCACTGATTCCGAGCAAGCCCAACCCCAGGCCATCGTTTCCATCCGGCAGGCTACCGGAGTAGAGCGGGCGGTGCGTTTCGAGATAGCGCGTGGCGATGACTTCGCGTGCCTTGTCCCAGCGTGCCGTATCTGCACGCAGGTACTTCTCCACCTGCTGGTCAATTGCGGTGTTCATGAACATCGCCAGGATCATCGGCGCTGGGCCGTTGATCGTCATCGAAACTGATGTAGTGGGCGAACACAGATCGAAACCGGAATAGAGCTTCTTCATATCGTCGAGCGTAGCGATCGATACACCCGAGTTGCCGATCTTGCCGTAGATGTCCGGGCGTATCGCAGGATCCTCACCATACAAGGTGACTGAATCGAATGCGGTGGAGAGGCGCGCGGCGGGCAAGCCCTGAGAAAGATAATGAAAGCGACGATTGGTGCGCTCCGGTGTGCCTTCGCCGGCAAACATGCGGATCGGATCCTCGCCGCTGCGCCGATACGGATAGACACCGCCGGTATACGGATACTCGCCGGGCAGGTTTTCCTTCATCAGGAACACCAGCAGATCACCCCAGTCACGCAACTTCGGCGGAGCGATCTTCGGAATCTTCTGATGGCTCAGGGACTCGCGGTAGTTTTCGACGCGAATTTTTTTTCCGCGCACTTCGTACTCGGTGACCTCGTCCATCACCGACTGGTAGCGCGCCGGCCAATCGCGCAGCAGTTGGATTGCTTCGGCGGACAGGGCGCGCACAGCGTCGTTGTAGCGTTGCCGCAGTGTGATCAGCGAGCGGTCCGTGTGGGTTTTCAACTCATCGCCAGCATAGAGATCGAGCGCTTTGGGCAGGCTGGCGTCGCCCAGCTCATGCAATGCCTGATGAAAACTCTGCGCACGACTTGCAGCTTGCGCCTGCTGCTCGATACTGCGGTTGATGCCGCGGCCGTTTTCGGCAATCTCGGCGAGATAGCGCACGCGAGCGCCAGGAATCAGGACCGTGGCGCGCGGTTCCCGCAACGACACATCAACGTCGGGATTGAAGTCACAACCGGTTGCGGTCGCCACCGGCGATTTCGCGGGCTGCAGCGCGGTTGGTCCGCTGCCAGGGGCCGCCGTCACAAAGGCCGAAGCCGCGAGCGTTTTCTCGCGCAACAACCGGCACAGGTTGAAAAACATCCAGCTGATTCCGGGATCGTTGAACTGGCTGGCGATGGTCGGATACACCGGCACCTGTTCATCGGTCAGCTTGAACGCAACACGGTTGCGCTTCCACTGTTTGCGCACATCACGCAATGCGTCTTCAGCACCACGGCGATCGTATTTGTTCAGCACGATCAACTCTGCGAAATCGATCATGTCGATTTTCTCAAGCTGCGATGCTGCGCCATAGTCGCTGGTCATCACATACATCGGAAAATCGACCAGATCGACAATCGCCGAGTCGCTTTGCCCGATGCCAGCGGTTTCCACGATCACCAAATCAAAATTCA
>JANMSL010000783.1:0-1648 GCA_031389245.1 Lysobacterales bacterium
GCGTCCTGTGCATTGACCAGCCGGTAGTTGACACTTGCCAACGCGATACCCTGGTTCAACAGTGGCAGCATCGCGGGCTGCATCACGTCCTTGTTGCCACTGCTCCAGCCACCGCCATGGACGAACACCATCAACGGGTGCGCTGCTGCCGGTGCGCTTGGCAGGTAGAGATCCAGGCGCAGCGGCTGGTTGTTCACGCGCGCATACTCGACGTCAGCCACTGCTGGCGATTGCGACTTCGCCACGCTCATCGCCGCCAAAAGCATCAGCGGGCACAGTTTCACGCGCATCGATTGCGCCCTGCGCTCGCTCTTGGAACGCATCGACGCACAAGCAGAGTCGACGAGGACAGTGATCGATCGTGGCAACATTTCCGCACTCCCCAAGGAACTGGATGCTTGGACGAAGCAAGATGCCGAAACTTCTCACGGTCAAAGAATCACTGGGCGGCACGACGCGCAAATCCAATAGCTGACGCCACGCCATCGTGTAGCGGTGGATTTCTGAGTTTGACTTCGAATGATCGCGGCTAACTATGGGATGAACAAATCACCACTTTGTCTTCGCCGCACTGCTTATTGCTTGCCAAACCCCCAAAAAACCTGCGGTTTTTCGCCCCCTGACTCAAGGGGCTATCTCGGCTCCGGACTTGTTCATAGGTTCCCTAATGCGCAGCCGCGCCGCTGTGGACAAATCCCGCCCAGTAGAACGGATGGGCGGCCTCGGCTGGCAGTGCACCGCCAACACCCAAATATCGTTGGATCGCGTTGCGCCATGTGCTGTCGCGTGCGCTTGCCAGCCAGTCGCGCTGCGCCGCACTCAGCGCTCCGGCGCTGTCTTTGCCGGATTTTCGGTGTCGATAAAAATCCGTCATCAGTCGAGCCGTGGACTGATCAGAAACTGGCCATGTTGTACCAATGACTGCGCGCGCGCCAGCAAGATGCAACGCCCGGATCAGACCCAGTAAGCCTTCACCGCCGACATCGACTCCGCGCGCACTGGCGCATGAAGACAACACAATCAAGTCAGCGTTCAAGCGCAATTGGCGCGCGATTTCATCGGCGCGCAGGCGCCCGTCGTCCGCTGATTTTTGACCATCACCGATCGCAAGGACGATGTGCGAGGCCATTGGCTCGCGAGCATCGGTGACGCTATGCAGTGCGAAGTGAATCGAGCCAGCGGTCGGCGCCGCTGCGCGCAGCTGGGCTTCGGTGGCCGCCGTCCCGGAATAGGCCGTGACGCGACCGGGAAACAGAGCCGCCAGGGCATCCACCTCGTGCCGCGCACCGGGCAGGCCCCTTGGTGGCGCGTTGCGCATTGTGGCTACTTCGCCGCGGCCAACGCTCGGATCGGCAAACGCGAGGATGGAATCAGGCGCGCGCCCATGCATCGCGAGCACTGACCACACGGGCGCCGATGGCACGATACTCAGCACGCGATCTTCGACCAGATAACGTAGCTGCGGAGCGCGCTGCACCACCAACGCCGACCACGGCAGCTGCAGCAACGGACCATCCGCCACTACAATCCAGCGCGGATAGGCATCGACCACACTGCGCAGCGGCGCAATCAGGGCATTGTGCAGCTCTGACCCAATGCGCAGCAGCGCCTCGATTGCGACCGGTTCGTCGCTGCTGCGGGCGCCGAG
>JANMSL010000802.1:0-2096 GCA_031389245.1 Lysobacterales bacterium
CTTGCTGCAGATGGCCGAGCGCGAGCAAGCTCAGGAAAAGGTGCGCGAAATTGCCGACGAAATGCATGCAGTGCTCGATAGCACGAGTGATGCGGTCTACTTTCTCGACAACGACTGGCGCTTCGCGTATCTCAACGCACAGGCGCAGGCGTTGCTGCACGATCCGGATCGCACGCTGATCGGGAAAAGCATCTGGGCCGAATACCCGGAGCTGGTGGGTACTGAGCTTGAGCAACAGTATCGCGAAGCCATGACCGAGCAGCGCACCATGGACTTCACTATCTACCTGGAGCCCTTGGCGGCATGGTTCAATTTGCGCGTCTACCCGCACCCGCGCGGGCTCGCTGTGTACTTCCAGGACATCACTCAGCGACGCGCAGCCGAAACCGCCATTGGCCTCAGCGAATCGAGATTCCGCAACGTTGCGCGCGCCACCGCCGACGCCGTCTGGGATTGGAACCTGCAAACCAACGCGCTTTGGTGGAGCGATGGCTTGCATCGGCTGTTCGGACACTCGCCAGAATCGATTCAACCAGACATCAGCTCCTGGACCCTGCGCATTCATCCCGACGACCAGCCCAGCGTGGTTGCCGGCATCCATGCAGTGATTGATTCAGGCGCTGAGATGTGGTCCGACGAGTATCGCTTCGTGCGCAGCGATGGGAGCTACGCCTACGTGACGGATCGCGGCTTCGTGATCCGCAGCGAAGCCGGTCAACCACTACGCATGCTTGGCGGCATGACCGATGTCACCGAGCGTCGGCTCGACGTCGAACGCTTGCGCGACAGCGAAGAATACTTGCGCGCGATTCTCGACACCTCGCTCGAAGGCATCATCACCATCAACGAGTGGGGCAGCATTGTCTCGGCCAATCCGGCCATCGAACACATCTTTGGTTGCACAGCGGCGGACATTATTGACCGCAGTATCAGCGCGCTCATGCCCGAAACAGATCGGCAATGGCACGATGCGTTTTTGGCCAGACATGGTGTCACCGGCGTGGTGCGCCTGCTGGGCAGCAGTCGCGAAGTCTATGGGCTGCGTCGAAATGGAAATATTTTCCCGATGGAGCTTTCGGTCACCGAAGTGCATCGCGCTGGTCGCAGGCTGTTTACCGGATTCATTCGCGACATTACTTTGCGGCGAGAGGCCGAGCAGGCACTGCGAAAGAGCATGAGTGACCTGGATAGTCGCAATCGTGAACTGCAGGATTTCGCTTTTGTCGCTTCGCATGACTTGCAGGAGCCTTTGCGCAAGATACGCATGTTCTCGGATCGACTATTGCGCGAATACTCAGCGCAGTTGGACGAGCGCGCCAACGAGTATCTGCAGCGAAATGTGCAGGCGGGAATGCGCATGCAGACCCTGATTGACGATCTGCTGGCGTACTCGCGCATCGCGACGCGCAGTGAGCGATTCACCGCGGTGGATCTGAATCGGTTGCTGACTACCGTGGTCGACGACTTGGACGCGCGCATCGAGTCCAGCGGCGGAAAAGTCGAATGGAATGCGCTGCCTACAGTCGTCGGTGACGCCACTCAGCTGCGTCAGCTGTTCCAGAACCTGATCGCAAATGCGCTCAAATTCCATCATCCCGAGCGCGCGTCGGTGGTGTCGGTATCCGCCGAGGTACTCGATAGCGGGAAAGCCACGTCGCGCTGGCTGATTCGCGTAGCTGACAATGGCATCGGCTTTGCCAACGAACATGCCGAGCGCATCTTTGCGCCTTTCCATCGCCTGCATGGTCGTAGCGAATATGAAGGCACCGGCATTGGATTGGCAATCGTCCAACGTATTGTCGAGCACCACGGCGGAAGCATCAGCGCTGCCGGTAGGCCGGGCCTCGGGGCAACGTTCACCATCGTGCTGCCCACGCAACCGGAACCCTTGCCGTTGCCAACGCCATTAAAGTGATCGTTGCATCCTGCCAAGCGCAAGTCGCCTGCCTCAAGATGCAATCAGTTGCGCGTTCGCAGCCACAGCAACCAAGGAACCGCTGAACAAGTTCGGAGCCTGGATAGCCGCCTGAGTCAGGGGGCGAAAAACCGCAGGTTGACCTGCTGCGCTGTTGCAAACGACCAGCTCCGCTGTTGAA
>JANMSL010000806.1:0-2321 GCA_031389245.1 Lysobacterales bacterium
AGTTGCTGAATTGGCCAGCGACTCCGCCCCAGGCATTACCCGAGCAATAGCCGTGCACGAGCAGCAACTTGGTTCCCGTGCCCTTGGCCTGAAACGCCGCCGGACGCACGCCCATTCGCATCTCATCATTGATGCCGGCAATCGGCGTGCGCGCCGATTTCGGCAGGGTCGGCATCGTTACCGCGATCTTGCTGGCGCTGGCAACGCTGATGAAATGATCGGGATCCTCAATGCGCACGTCGCGCAATTCAAACGGCGCCTGGGCACCGGCCTTGGCGATCCAGCGTGCATCCAGCGCCAGTTCGAGGTTTCCTTTCTTCAACTCGCTCATGCCGCCGATCCACGCGATCGGCACCATGACACCAGCGCGCGAACCCCAGACTTGTGCATAGGTGCGGTAATGACCCGTGGACTTCGCCGTCTCGACCGCAAGACGCAGTCCGAATCGGTTGGCGTCGGTCTGCGTCGCTTTGCTGTAATGACTGCTCAGGCGTAGTTGTTCTTCGATCACCGGAATGAGGTGCTCGGAGGTGCGCATGAAGCTCTGGCCCGAACCGCTGATGCCCTTGACGATGACCTGGGCATTGAATTCGCCCGCCGCATCGGCCAGGAAGTCGGCGCCGAATACGCCATCTGCGGCGATGCCGTCCTGATGCATGCCATCATCGAACATTGCATGTTGGCTGATCGCGCCGCTGGGTGAAGTCACACTGAGTATGACTTGGCTCAATGCCTTGGCGCCGATGGCAACGGTGGATTGGTCCAGGTCATAGACGCTGGCGTTCATTCCGATGCGTTGGCCTACGCGTTGATTCAACGCGACCTGGTGCGCCATCAGGCGTTCGCTACCTTCGCCTTCGATCAGGACGAAGCCACGACCGCCGGACTTGGCCTCGATGCCGAGGTGCCATTCGCCGCGAGGGACGTTTTCGAAGGTGTAGGCGTCTGCGGCAAAGCCATTGTCCGAGATACCAAAGTTACCGCGGCGCTTGCTGATGGCGAGTTGTTCCGCCGGCTGCACGCGCTTGGACACCGGGTCCTGCACATTGACGTTCCAAGTCCGATCACCCGAGAAAACCAGAAAACGCAGATTGCTGCCTTCAACCGCGATCGGCGACTGCCAACCAAATCGACCGTCGGCGCGTTTCTCCAGGGTGACGGGCAACAGCGCACTCTTGGAATGGGTGGCGGATTGAATCGGATCGGCTGGCGCCATGGCGACGAACTCTTCGGGGCTGCCGGCGAGCTGTTTGGCGATGATTGCAGCAGCGTGCACGGAGCAGGCAAATGGAGCGGCCAACAGCAAGGCGGGCGCCCAGTTCAAGGAACGGCGAATACTCTTCACGGTGTCTCCCCAAATCATTGTTATGGACCCCAGGTCGCGTCACGCGGCTTGGGTGGATTGGTCCTGCAACAACGGCGCGATTGCGCCCCCTCCCAGGGGAACCGTTGCGCGGCGGATTTTGCATACGCCAGCGTATGTTGGCAAGTTGCGGTCGACCTTGCAATTGTTTTTGTGATCGAGTACGCGGTTTGAACGCAGGGTGCGAGCCACGGCAAACAAGAAGCGCTACGCCCACGTGAAGGTCAGCGACGCCCGCGCAACAACACGATCACGGCACCGCTGCCACCGTCGTTATGGCGAGCCGAGCGAAACGCCAGCACGTCATTGCGCTGGCGCAGCATGCGGTCGGTCAATCCCTTGAGCACCGGCCCGTCGCCCTTTGACCGCATACCCTTGCCGGTGATGATCTTGACGCACAGTTTGTCTGCTTCGAGGCATTCATTGAGAAACATCTGAATGGCGCGGCGCGCAACCTCCGTAGTCATCTGGTGCAGATCGATCTGGTCGCGCACGCTGTACTCACCGCGACCGAGTTTGAGCAACAGGCGCGGATGCAATCCCTCCTTGAGGTAGCGCAGCGGTTCCGCGGCGTCGGGGTCAAGCGCCGCTGGCAGCGGGCGCAGCAGTTCTTCGGTCACGCGCTGGTTGTCGCGACGCGTTTGCGCCGGATCAGGACGCGGCGGCGTGGCGCGGATATCGACTCGATCAGACTCAATGCGGCGGACCGTTCCGATCGCCTCATGGAACAATGAAGGGTCGTTGTCGGGGCTGGGTGGTGGGCGAGACATTCTCCGAATGTAGCAGTGACAGTGTTTGGCGGCTGGGTGCGTCCGAGGCTGTTGGCTGCCACCTGCAACGGCGTAGCGGCTGGTGGATCAGGACTTTGCACTGCCCGTTCGCGGCGGTCGTGGGCTACTGCGAAGTTTGGTGCTGCCACATTCAGTCCTCAACACTGCCGTGACTTCGCTAGAATCCA
>JANMSL010000808.1:0-2871 GCA_031389245.1 Lysobacterales bacterium
CGTATTTCGTCATGGACTATGTCGCCGGCATCGCCATCACCGACTACTGTGATCGCGCCCGGTTGGGCTTACGCGCGCGCCTGGCCCTGTTTCGCGATGCACCACCAGATTGCGGTGCGCATGCGACACCGCAGCGCAGACATCACGAAACAGGGCCAGGCGCGCGCGTAAGCCCAACCGGGCGCGATCACAGTAGTCGGTGATGGCGATGCCGGCGACATAGTCCATGACGAAATACGGTGTGCCATCGGCCAGCGCCGATGCATCGATGAGCCGCGCGATATTCGGATGATCCAGCAGGGCCAGTGTCTGCTGCTCCAGCTGAAAGCGGCGCAAGGTGTTGGCATCGAGCAGTTCTCGACGCACAAACTTCACCGCCACCTGTTGACGCACGTTGCCGTCGTTGCGCTCCGCGCGATAAACGCTGCCCATGCCGCCCTGACCCAGAGGCTCGCACAGTCGAAAGGCACCGACCATCGTGCCCTGCAGCGAGCCCCCCGGCGCGAGCCGCGCGACGAGTGCTTCCAGACCCGGTGCCACTGGTCGCACCGTACTGTGTTGAAGCTGGACGTCGGCGCGGACCAGACGTTTCAACTGCTCGAACAATTGCGGGTCATCGGCACACTCGCGGCGTAGAAATTCAGCACGCTCGCCCTCGGCAACGTCGACCACCAAGGCAAAAAGCGCCTGCAGGCGCTGCGACTGGGCCACGGGCATCGTCAAGCGCCTGCGGAGTCGATGCCGAGGCGTTGCCCCAGCCATGCCCGCGAAAACCGCCACTGCCGTCCCACTGTTGCCACCGAACTGCCGCAGACCTCGGCAATGCGCTCGGTCGTCAGACCGGAAAAGAACTTCAACTCAACCACGCGTGCGCACTCTGCGTCGACCTCGGCCAGGTCAGTCAACGCCTGATCCACCGCGATCCAGTCCACCGATTCGTCGATTGCCGGAGTTTGGCTCTCGGTGATGTCGTCCAGCGAAATAAACGGCAGGCCGCCGCCACGTTTCTCGGCGCCGCGCTGGCGCAAGTGGTCGACTACGACGCGACGGATTACCGTCGCGGCAATGGCGAAAAAATGGTCGCGGTTTTGCCAGTCCACCGACTGCTGCGCGTGCAGCCGGGCATAGGCCTCGTTGGCCAGTTCGGTAGTCTGCAAGGTCAGTACCCCCGAATTGCGCCGGATTTGGGCGCGTGCCAGGTCGAGCAATACCGGGTAGACCTGACTGAGCAGATCATTTTCGACCGAACGATCACCGGTTTTCCAACGGGCGAGCAGGGCGGTAATTTCAATGGGCACTGCGTCCACAGGCAAGCTTTTTAGCGTTGATGACAGCACAGTGTAACGACACTGCGTTGGCTGTTACGACCCGGGATGGCCGCAGCCACCGCGATCGTGGCAACGGCCATTGCCAGCGACTTTTGGTCAGCCTTCGGCAGGCGGCAGTCGCACAGTCTGCAGCCAGTACCTGGACAAATTCTGCACCATGTCCAGCAGGGCAAGATAACCGCCCGGCTTGGTAATGAAAGCACTGGCGCCATTTTGGTAACTGCGCGCAATATCCTCGGGCGATCTGGAAGTCGACAGCACCACGACCGGCGTGTGCCGTAACGCCGGATCGGATTTTATTTCGCGCAGCACCTCGCGACCGTCCTTGCGTGGCATGTTCAGATCGAGCAGGATCAGGCCTGGCATCGGGTAAGCCTCGGCGTCGGCATATTGCCGGCGCCGATGCAGATAATCCATCAATTCTTCACCATCTGTCGCGAATTGCAATGGATTGCACAGGCCACTTTCGCGAAACGCATCTTCAATCATCATGCGATCGTCGGCATCGTCGTCGGCGATCAGAATGGTAACGGGCAGTGCTGCTTGTCCCATGGCGTTCACCTGCAGCCGAAGGGTTGTATGGGGTGAACGCGCTGGGCATGGGCACACTGCATCAGGGCACCTCGCGATCGCGATCGACATGGCGCTGCCGCTGTGGCAGCAAGACGCTGAAGCTGGCGCCTTGATCGAGGACAGCGCGGACATCGACACGACCGCGATGGCGCTCCACGATGCGACGAACGATCGCCAGTCCGATACCGGTGCCTTCGTACTTCTCGCGCGAATGCAGGCGCTGGAATGGTGCAAAGATGCGTTCGGCATACTTGGCATCGAAGCCGATACCGTTGTCCTCCACGTTGATCCTGAAGGCGGCCCGACCCTGGTCGGTGCGCGCCGGCTCGGCGTGCACGCGGATCCGCGGCGCGCGGTGTGGATCGCAGTATTTCAACGCGTGGGCGAGCAGATGGTGGAATAGCTGGCGTAGCTGCGTGTGGTCGCCGTCCAACGTGGGCATCGGCCCCACTTCAATGCGGGCGGAAGTGGACTCGATGCGCTCATTGAGGTCTTCGATAACCGTTGCCAGCAGCGGGCCAAGGTCAACCGGGGCAAACGATCTGCCGCGCGAATCGATGCGCGAAAACTCAAGCAGGTCGTCGATCAGCGTCTGCATCCGCTGCGCCGCCTGCGCCGAGCGTTGCAGATAATCCCGTGCCTGTTCGTCCAGACCCGTTGAGGGACGTGAAATAAGCCGATCCGAAAACGCGCGGATCTTGCGCAGCGGCTCCTGCAGGTCATGCGAAGCGACAAAGGCAAAGTCCTGCAGTTCTCGATTGCGGTTGTTCAGATCGAGCATGGCTTGCTGCAGACTTTCCTCAGCCTGCCGTCTTTCGGTGATATCGGACATGATCGACAAAATCGATCGCGGCGCGTTGTTGGCATCGCGCGCCAGCGTGCAGCGAACCTCGACCAGGATCGCGCTGCCATCCATGCGCCGTTCGCTGAATTCGCCGCTCCATTCGCCCTGTTCCAGGACGCATTGCAT
>JANMSL010000809.1:0-2025 GCA_031389245.1 Lysobacterales bacterium
GTGGATTTACGGCACCGACTGATCGTTCTGAGCGGTGAGTCGGTCGCTCAACTCCTGAGCGGTCTGATAACCGCCGAGGAAGCTGCCATCAGCGGCCAGGATGGTGGGCGTGCCACTCTTGGCCAGGCGCTGTCCCAACGCCATTGTTTCGCTGATTGGATTGGTACATTTCACCGCAGTGTGCGCGAGGCCGGCGGTCGTCATGCTCTGATTCATCGCCTGCTGACGATCGTCGGCACACCAGATGAATGCAGCTTTGTCGAACGAGGGCGAGTTCAATCCTGCACGTGGAAAGAACAGATAGTCCACGCTGATTCCGGCGCGGTTGTAATCGGCAATTTCCTGATGCAGCTTGCGACAGTAACCACAGTCGACGTCGGTAAAGATGGTGACGTGGTGCTTGGGTTTTTCGGCCGCAAAACTCAGTCGTTTGTCGGGCCCGATTGTTTTCAGCGCCGCGGCGCGCAAATGCTTCTCGGTTTCAGCAGTGAGATCGCTGCGCTTGCCGGTATCCACGAGACGGCCCTGCAACAGGAATTTCCCGTCGGCACTCAAGTAAACCACTTCGCCCGAAACCACAACCTCCATCAGTCCCGGCATGCCTGACGCTCGAATGGAATCGATCGTTGCGGTGGGCGCCATGCGCTGCAAGGCCTGGGTAATTGCGCTGCGTTCACCAGTGCTGGAAATTTTCGAAGCGGAGTTTTTGGGCACGGAGTCGCCAGCCAGTGCGATGCCACAGCACCCCATCAGTAACACGGTGTAGCCCAATTCATAGCGCATCGTCCGAACTCCTGGCACCGCCAATTGCGGTAGCGCTGGGACCGGTGCCCGCTGGCGGAGTTCCCGATGCGGCTCCCAAGGCCAAGCAGCACGCACGCGCTGCCGGTGCAGCGTTGCCATTGTCAGAGGCGAAGCTCGGCGCAGTGCTTCGCACTTCAAACTGCTTCAGGGTGCTTGTGATCCGGAGTCTTCTCAAGGGTATGGCGTAACGGTGGTGACGGGTTCTGCAACGGAAATGCGCCTACAAGGACTAGTTCGGCAACAGAATGCAAGCTAAGACAGGTATGCCATTGTGGATGATTCGCATTTAGATTACGATCCGCTACAACGACGGTGCCGCATCGAATCAAACAGTCAGCCGTCAGCTTCAACTGGGCTCCTTCAAATTGGCTAAAACAGCTAGAAAACTGGCCGGTTTTATTGAGGACTGGATCTGCCGTAGCGGTGTCTATCTGTCGGTGGGCCGCCGAGTTGACGAGAGCGTGGACTGCCTAAACTGGAGCGAGTGATGAAAACGAGCGTGCTTACAAATGCCGTGATCGCCAGTATCGCCATCGCCGCTGGCGGCGTCGGCGATGTTCAGGCCCTGAATCTCAATCCGCTGGGCCGGGGGCAGGTTCTGGTTTTTCCTTACTACACAGTCAATGCGGGCAATCAAACCCTGGTCACCATCGTCAATCGTACCGATGTCGGCAAAGCCATCAAGGTACGTTTTCGCGAGGGCAGAAACGCGCGTGAAGTGCTCAGCTTCAATCTCTACCTGTCGCCGTTTGATGTTTGGACGGCTGTTGCATTTTCGCTGAGCGACACCGGCCCGAACAATGCGGCCAACCTCGTCACCCTGGACAACAGCTGCGCCGTGCCGCGGCTCAGAGGCAACGCGAGCTTGCCCGCACTGCCCAATGGCAATCGCTACGCACCGTTCTCCAACCTGGCGTTCAGCGGCGCGAGCAACGATGCGGGTCCAGACACACTAGACCGAACGCGCGAGGGCTATTTCGAATTCATCGAGATGGGTGAGGTGGTGAATCGGGAACATAATTCGCTTGCAGCGATCACCCACGGTTTCACCGGTGTGCCAGCCAACTGTCTGGAGGTCGAACGCGCCTGGCTGCCACTCGGCGCCGCTTCGGCCGCCATCACCTATTGGTCGGACAACCCGTTGCTGGATTTGAATCCGCCAAGCGGCGGACTTTTCGGATCCGTTGCCATCGTCGATGCACTGGCCGGCACGATGATGAC
>JANMSL010000006.1:0-3301 GCA_031389245.1 Lysobacterales bacterium
GAATTGCCGAGGCCGAACGGCCCCAGCTTGCCGACGATCAGATTGTTCGAGCGAAAGACCACCGGCTGATTATCGGTATGGCCGATGAAGTTTGTCGAAGGATTGGTTCCGGAATTTCCGGTGGTATCCCAGCACACGCCACCCGTGACCGCGCCAGGTTCTAAAGCGGTGCGCCCGGCCAGTGGCACGAATGCCCCGCCCGCACCGCCCACCACGATCTGCAACCAGACCGTGTTGCGAGCCTGCAGCATGGGAGCAAGATCCAGCTCGGCGCTGAACAGGCCATCGGTCACCGGTACTGCGTCCAACGTGATCGCCGGCATCAGTGCTTCAGCGCTGAACTCCGCCGCGTAGAAGCTCAGTCGGAAAGCGTATTGGCCTTGCGCTGGCGCGCCGCGATCGTTCAGCGATCCGCGATAGACGAAGCTGCCCGCCTGCGCCGGCAGCGCGAAACCCAATGCGGCGGTAAGCATCAAAGTCGGAATGATGTGGCGCACGATGTGATGCATGGACTTGCTCCTTGAAGGTCACTCGAAACCATTGGCGAACAGCACACCCGCGGGGGTGCAGGCAGTGGCGACGGCACTCACCAGCCTGGCGTTCAACTCGAAAGCGCCGCCGTGCTGAGTAGTGCCGGGCGCAGCCCGCAAATCCGCAGCCACATCGAAGCGTTGGTCGATGCTGCGCGTCTGCGGCGCTGCCTGGAGTCGCATGTCGATGATCGAGAAGCGTCCAGCCTGAGCGCTCTGGCCGGTGCCAGCAGCGTCGGCGGCAGCGACAGCGCTGACGATGGCAAATAGCCCGAAGACGATGGCGGTCGTTGTTCGAACGGCCCGGTGTGTCATGCGGCGATCCTCTGCGGCGGTGACAGAAACGTCACGCTTACTCTGGGATACGCCTAAATTCGGAACGGGGTGACAACAGGCCAGCCTACAGGCCGAGTTCGGTTACCAGGTAGGCGCGGATCTTGCGCCAGTCACGCAGCACGGTGCGTTCGGAAACGCCGCGCAGCACGGCGATCTCGGGAAATTCCAGACCGGCGAAAAGACGCAGCGACACCAGTTCCGCGAGTCGTTCATCGGCATCGGCGAGACGCGTCAGCGCGCGATCGAGGTCCAGCAGTTCGGCCGATAGCGCTGGTGCATCCGGTGCGGCCGCATCCAGATCGGCATCCAAGGTCACCCGCACCTGACCATCGGAACGCTTGCTCGCTGCGACGGCGCGTGCACGGTCGAGCATCACCTGCCGCATCGCCCGCGCCGCGAGATTGAAGAAATGCGCACGACTGCTCAAGCTCAGCTGCGGGCTGTGCACCAGCTTGAGATAGGTCTCGTGCACCAGCGCCGTGGTCGACATAGTGTCCTGCCGATCACGCCGGCGCTGGGCGTGGGCGAGCCCGCGCAGATGCGAATAGACCAGAGCGAACGCGCGGTCGAGTGCGTCGCGGTCGCCGCCTTCGGCAGCATGCAGCAAAGCGGTGATTTCGGCTTCTGAATCGGTCATTTTCTCATTGTAGGGCCGCCGGGCGCAGAACACTTCAACCGCGGTGACGATGGCCTATGGCATCGCCGTCGGAGCTCGTGTCGCCGCCTCGTGCAACGCGCGGTCCAGCGTTTCCAGCGTAATGGCGACCGCAGCGCGAATCGATTCCGACGACGGTATTTGGGCTGCAGCGGTTGGCGCAGTGGCGGCAGCGGACTCGAAGCGATCGATACGCGCCGCGAGGGGACCCAAGCTTCGGCCCTGTTCCGACAACCAGCTGCGTGCCAGCGTCACTGATTGCGCCGCGCCCGCGTGATCGTGCGCGCGCCGTGCCGCGCGTGCAGCCTCGAACTGAGCGCGTGGTGCATCGATGAATCCGGCTGCATGCGCGCGCGCAGCAATGGAACGCAATGTATCGGCGTCAACTGTTTGGCCAAGATCGATGTCGATGGCCGCGCGTTGCACCTTCGCCATCTCGGTCCAGATACTTTCCTTGCCGGTCCGCAACGCAAAGCCGCGCTCGGCGATCCCGGCCCAGTGCGCCGCAGCGGCAAGATCACCGAGGGCTGCAAAGCTCGCCGACATGCCGTAAGCCGCGCGGCGCTGTTCCAAATCCATGTCGCGTTCCGAGGTTGTACGCAGCGCCGCCTGGAACAAGGCCTGAGCCGAGGTCGCAGCACCGGCCGCGAGCAGCGCCTCGGCCGCCAGTTCGCCGTGGTAGAGGTGATAGCTGCTGCCCGCTCCGAACATCTGTTCAATTCGCGCCAGACCGCGCCCGACCAGGGCCTGCGCCGATTCGGCATCGCCACGCTCGGCCAGTATCCGCGCCATATGCACCGCGCAGATTGGCCACAGCGGCGATGCCGGCGACACCGCATCGCGAGTGAACGCCAGCCTCAACTGCTCGGCCGCTGCATCGAGCTTGCCGCGGTCGTACAACACCAGACTCAAGTGGAAACGCCACGTCATGCGCGCGCCAGCGTCATCGCCACCCTCGGTCTCGATGCTGCGCAATACCGAACGCGCGACGGATTCCGCCGCTGCCAAGGCGCCGGTTTCCTGGTCGCTGCGCAGCGCCACCAGACGCGTATTGGTGTGGTACTCGAACAGCGCGGGATCCGTGGGCTGCACGCTGCGCGCGCGTTCGATGTCTCGCAGCAAATCCGGGAGCGCGCTGCGCACAGCTGCATAGTCGCTGGCGTAATAGTCGTAGGCCATCACGTCGTAGCGCAGGTCCAGCACGCGCGCGTCCAGCGCCGGCAGTACCTGTGCAAATTGCTGCAGTGCCTGTCTTGCATAGCGGTTCGCGATACGGCCTTCATTCATCCGCTCCAGCGATTTGGAGAACGTCGAATAGAGTTCGCCGCGAATCAGCGGATCGTTGATCTCGGCCTGATCCAGCGCCGTGGCGCTGCCGAGCAGCAACTCGCGCGCCGAAATATCGTGGCGATGCGCTGTCCACGGATTGGCGCGGGTAAAGGTCTGCGCCAGATAGTCTTTCACCGCGGTGGCCACTTTGGCGCGCTGCTCAGCCTCGCGCGCATTCTCGCGAGCGAGGCCAGCCTGCCAGAGCACGCCGCTGACCCCGGACAATAATGCCAACGCGACCAGGCTGGCAGCGATCAGCGCAGCGCGATGACGCCGCGAAAATTTCGCAAGGCGGTACCAGCTGCCACTAACCGTGCCGATCGTGGCGCCAGCACGATGCCGCTGCAGGTCCTGTGCCAGCAATGCCACCGAGGCGTATCGACGCGCAGGATCCTTTTCCAGACACTTGCTCACAATGTAGTCGAGATTGCCGCGCAGGCTACGACACCAG
>JANMSL010000251.1:0-10424 GCA_031389245.1 Lysobacterales bacterium
GCATCGAGAACAGCGCCTGCGCCTTGCCAGTCCAAAGAACGTTGATCGCGAATCCCAACCAGGCATCGACCTCGGCACTCGCCATTGCCTCAACCTGTGTCTGGGTCAGTGCCAACTCAGTCTGCGAGTAAAGATTGACCAGCAACACCCCGAACAACGCCAGGCCGCGGATTGCATCCACGTGTTGCAGGCGATTTTCTGGCGCAGTCGCCTGGGCAGTGTGGGTCATGGCGAAGATTGTATGCGAGCATGGCGACGCGACCAAATGCAGTCGTGGGTCCGCGCTGTGCGCGGACACCGGCGACGGCACCGGGACGGGGTCAGGTCTAAATACTGTTAGTCAGATTCTCTCCAGAGACATACTCCATGGCGAAATAAAGCCGGCCTTCCGCGCTTACGCCACCATCGATAAAACGGGCGATATGCGGGTGATTCAATTCGGCCAGGAGGCGTCGATCCTGCACGAACCGGGCGATCACCGCATCGCTGTCCATACCGCGCTTGAGCAGCTTCAGCGCTACCTGATGCACGAAAGCGCCGTCGCGGCGTTCGGCCAGCCACACTTCGCCCATTCCGTCGCGTCCGAGTGGGCGCAGCAGTGCAAACACGCCGATCTGCGAAGGGGCATCTGGCGCAGCGGCGATGCTCGCTTCCGCGACGTCATTGACGATCACTTGCACGACGCGATCCAGCACGCCAGAGGCCTCGGCATCGGCACGCAGGAGTTCATCCAGCGCTGCGGCCAATGCCGGCTCTTGCTGTCGCAGCTGTGATATTCGAATCGCCCGCTCGGATTCGGGCAGTTCAACTCAAGTATCGAAGAGCTCCAACGCCCTATGCTGAGCCGATTTGGCATTGCTCATGGCAGGGTCTTGCCTTCCTCCGACTGACCGAGCGCGGAATGCAGAAAGGCGCGGGCCTTGCGCCAATCACGCTTCAACGAGCGTTCGCTGCGATCGGTCAGTTGCGCAATCTCGGCCAGATCGAGCCCGGCATAGAAGCGCATTTCAACCAGCTGACCGAGGGCCGGGTCCATGGTGCTGAGCTGGGTCAGCGCCTGCTCCAGCGCAAACACCTGAGTATCGCACTGGGTAAGCAATGCGTCCGCATTGAGCGCATCGATGGACAGCAAGTCCAGCGGCACGGCCTTGTCTTCACTGCGTTTGCCGGCGTGCCGCGCACGCACTTCATCCAATAGCAATTGACGCATGGCGCGCCCGGCGACAGCGAAAAAATGCGCGCGATCACGCATCACCAGCGCCTCGTGTTTTGCCAGGCGAAAGTACGCTTCGTGGACCAGCGTGGTGGTGTGCATCGGCGTCTCATGCAGGCGCCGCACCTGCCGGCCGGCGACGCGCTTGAGTTCGGCATATACCGTAGTGAACAACTGCGTATGCGCTGCCTGATCGCCCTGGTGGGCGAGTGCAATAAGCGCGGTAACTTCGCCCACGATTCAGCCCCGTCCAAGCAGACGCGATAAGCATAGCGCAGTCCGTTCGCCGCCGGTTTTGCCATCGAACTACTCGAAGCCGTTGGCAAACACCGCGTCCGGTAACGGTGCTGTGGCTACCGCCACGCAGGCCGAAAACTCCGAGGTGTCGCCATTGGGCGCGATGGTGATGGCACTGATCCAGTCACCGACCGCTGCATCGGTCTCCGGCACGAACAAGCTGAAATCGGCCGCACAATTGTTGTTGGAGCAGAAGCCCGCCGCGGCGACGACGACGCTCGTGGAACCCAGGAAGCGTTGCCCCTGCCCATACTCCGAGGCATCGCAGTCATCGCTGGCGTAGAACTCGATGCGGTAGGGCTCGGAGCGCACAACCGAAGTCAAGTGGCCCCGGATTCGCAGTGGGCGATAGATGGGAAAGGCGCCCGCAGGACGCAAAATGGCGGACTCGATGACGGGGTAATTCAGTTCGCCGTTGGCAGCGCATCCATTCAGTGGACATAGGTTTAGGTCAAGTGCATTGACGGTCACGCCGTTAGACCCAAGGTCGATGCCGATGGCGCCATTGCGGTCGATGGAATTGCCGGAAATTTCGTTGTGCCCAGCCGCCGTCGTCAGCACCCGGACGCCGCTGTCGCCATTGCGCCCGATTGTGTTGTTGATGATCAGATTGTCATGCGCGGACTCCTCCAGCAGCACGCCCATACGGGCATTCGCAGCGGGCATGAGGACACCGGGCGCCGCGCTACTGCCGAGGATGTTTTCGTAAAGCTCGTTGTCGAAGGCGTTGGCACTGCGCAGTACCACACCGTCGCGGCTGTTACCGCCGATGCGGTTGTAGCTGACTCGGTTGCCACTTGAGCTGATGCGCACCCCATCCTGATTGGGCAGAGCCCAGAAGCCGCCCTTGTCGATCCCGATCAAATTGGCGACTACATGGTTGTCGTGGCTGCTGTCACCGGCGATCACCACGCCAGCCTCCAGCGATCCGCCAATCAGGTTGATGTCATTGACACCACCACCGCCGATCACCGTACGCCCTTCCCCGGCGACGAAAACGGCATTGTTGTTGGCGCGCAAGACCGGCCCCGAGGTACCGATACGCCCGCCAAATTGATTGCCACGCACGCGATGATCTACGCCGTATGACAGCAGGACCGCACTGTCGAAGCGCTCGAAGGCCAGCCCGAAAATATCGATGCTCTCGTCATTGACGGAGAGCTCGCCATCGGTTGAGAAGGCGGTACCGGCATTGTTGAGTCCGTCCAGAATGATGCAAGGCGCCCCGTTCCAGCCAACCCGGGTGTTGTTGAAGAGACTGCCAGGCTGACTGTTTCCTTCGATGCGCAACTGGTCGGAGATGACCAGGCCAGGGCTGACGTTAATGCGCTTTGGACAGCCACCGGAAATATTGAAGCGAATCACATTGTCGGCGTCGTCAAGATTGGCCAGGTTGATCGCAGCCGCCAACGATCCGCTGCCGGCGCTGCTGGCATTGGTGACGGTGTAAATGCCGGTGCCATCCACTGAACTCTCGGCCGCGCCACGGTCCACTCTGCTGCCAATTGTGCGGTCAATGCCATAGACATCGGTTTCGCTCAACCCCCCGGGCACCGTACTGGTACCAGAGTTGACCATGGCCGAACCCGGATTCGGGACGAACTGTGGGTCCAGATTGGCATTGGCGCTGCTGTTGTCTTGAGTGATCAGTATCGACCCGCCGGCAACGTTATCAATCCCGTCGTAGCGATTGTTGACCAGCGTCAAAAAAGCTTCATTGACGATTTCATCGCCGCTGCGGTTGAACACGCTGTTATAGATGCGCGCCTGTGGTTTACCATCGCAGCAGTTCTCGATGACGGTCAGCCCGTTGTTCACCGTGCTGTTGATGATGGTCAGCTTCGGGAATCGATAGTCCGAGTTGGTGACCAAGTACACGCGCAACGACACATCGGCGAATTCGCCGAGCGGTTGGCCATTAATGAATAGACTCTCGCGAATCTCCACGTCCTGACACAAGGTGTCGGACGACAGGAGTGCATTGCTGAGCAGCAGCCGGGTGAATTCGAAATAGCGATTGCTGTTGCTGCAAGTGCCCAAAGGATCGCTGCGCACGAACAGGTTGACAGCGGAAAAGTTCAGATCCAGAAGCCGCACACTGCCGCGCTGGGTGACCATCACGACGTTGCTGTCGTTGCTCGTTGCGAGCGCGGTGTTTCCCGTCCGCGCCGAACAATCGCTGTTGTAGCCGCCACGCACGGTCAGCGAACCGACCGTTAAAAATCCTTCAGAAGCCGGCCTGTATTCGACATCGGAGACAAGGTTCAGAGTGCCCGCGCGTATGCGAACCACACTGTCCTCGCCGTCTATCGCAGCTTGATTGAGGGCATTCTGGAGTTGCGTGGCCGTTCCAACGCAGAAATCTTCCGCCTCTGCGCTGTGCGTAAGACAGAGCCATAGCGCGGTAAACACGACGAGCAAGCGAGTCATAAGGTCATCCTTTTGCAGTGGGTACAAGACACTGCACTCCAAAACCAAATCCACGGGGCCAGGGCCGAGGCAACTTTTCTGAATGTCGCTACCGCGTTGGCCTCGGGTTTTAGGATTTCCCGTTCACCTGACCAAGTCGCGCTGATTCCGCGCAATCGGGAAAACGTGATGTCACCGCGAAGTGTTCCGCGGGGCCAAGGCCGACCTGCGCTTTTTCTGAGTGACACACCCGCGTGGCCCCGGATCTCAGGATTTCTCGTTCACCTGACTAAGCCGCGCTGATTCTGCGCAATCGGGGAAAGTTCGATGTCACCGCGAAGTGTCTTGATTCTGCTCTGTTGGCTGGCCCTGCTGATGTCCGCCAGTGCTCCGGCGCTTGCACAAGGCGCAAACGACGGCTTCGACCCCGCGCCCGACGACGACGTGTTTGCGGTAACCGTGCAGCCCGATGGCAAACTCCTGGTCGGCGGTGCGTTCGCCAGCATTGCCGGTCAGTCACGCGCGGGCCTTGCACGCTTGCTCGCCGATGGCAGCGTCGATCCCGATTTTGCCAATCTCGCGGTGACCGGAACGGTGACGAACTTCGCTCTGCAGTCCGACGGCAAGATCATCATCGGCGGCGACTTCAGCCAGATCGGCGTCGCGCTGCGCAACAACATCGCCAGGCTCAACAGCGACGGTAGCCTGGACATCGCCTTCAATCCGAATGCGGATGATCAGGTGTATGCGCTGCTGGTGCAGCCCAACGGCGGCATTATTCTGGGCGGAGATTTTGCCAATGTTGCAGGTGTTGCGCGCAGTCGTTTGGCGCGTGTGAATGCCGTCGGCGCGATCGATCCAAGCTTCAACCCAAACCCTAACGACACGGTGTGGAGTCTGTCGCAGCAATACGATGGCAAGCTGGTGGTCGGTGGCAAATTCACCACCATTGGCGGCGCGGCACACAATCGCATCGCCAGGCTGCATGCCGACGGTTTGCCCGATTCCAGTTTCAGCCCCAGTCTGAATGGCGACGTGCTATCGATCGCACAGCAGCCCGATGGCATGCTGATCATCGGCGGCGCGTTTTCGACTGTGGGCGCGCTGCTTCGACCATACCTGGCAAGGCTTCAAGTCGATGGCAGTGTCGATGCCGCATTCAATCCGAGCCCAGACGGCATTGTCTATCGCGTTCTGGTGCTGGCCGACGGAAAACTCGTGGTCAGTGGTTCGTTCTCGTCCATCAATGGAGGCAGTGCCAGCGGCCTGGCGCAACTCACTCCGAACGGTAGCCTGACTTCCGGCCTGAGTGCCCGACCGAATCAATTGACACTTGCCCTCGCGCAGCAGGCCGATGGCAGAATTGTGGTCGGCGGCTTCTTCACCATGGCCGGCAGCACGGTACGCAACCGCCTTGCGCGCTACCAGGTCAATGGCGCGTTGGACGCCACCTATGTCGGACTTCCGATCAGCGGTGCGGTGCTGGCGCTGGCGCAACCGCCCGAAGCACGGACGATTTTCGGCGGCAATTTCACCACCGTCAACGGACTGGTCCGCAATCATGTGGCGCGCTTGTCTACCAACAATGCGCTCGATGGTGCTTTCACACCCGATGCCGATGATGACATTTACGCGACCGCGCAACTGCCCGATGGCAAAGTGCTGATCGCAGGCGACTTCATTCAGGTCGATGGCGTCAGCCGCAGCCGCATTGCCCGCATCAATAGCAACGGTAGCCTGGACGGGTCATTCACACCTGTCGCCAATGGCCGCGTGCGCAGTCTGCTGCCGACATCCAATGGTGGCCTTTGGATCGCCGGTGATTTCACCGTCGTCAACGGCCAAACACGCAATCGCCTTGCATTGTTCAACTCGGATGGCAGCTTGAACGGCCTGACCAATCCCAGTGTCGATGGACCGGTCTATAGTTTGATCATCAACGACGGAGCGCTCACTTTCGCTGGCGATTTCTCAACCGTCGATGGCGTCATCCGCAACAACATCGCCCAGCTCAATCGAGCTGGCGGCTTGAGCGCAGCGTTTAATCCCAATGCCAACAGCGCCGTGTACACGATGGCGTTGCAGCCAGCGGACGGCAAACTACTCGTTGCCGGCGCGTTTACCAACATGGGCGGCTTGGTGCGCAATCGCATTGTTCGACTCAACGACGACGGTAGCCTGGACAACAGTTTCGGCAGCACGGTCAGCGGCCCGATCTATTCGTTGGCGCTACAAGCCGACGGGCGAGTCAATATCGGTGGTGTATTCAGCACCGTCAACGGCGTTGCGCGAACGCGCGTCGCGCGCCTGGAACCCGACGGCAGCCTCGACCAAGGCTTCAATCCCGCTGCCAACGGGCAGGTGTTCGCGCTTGCCCAACACGCCGATGGCAAGTTGCTGGTGGGCGGAACGCTCACCACCATTGATGGCGAATCGCGCTCGAATCTCGCGCGCTTGAGCTTGCCGGATGCCGCGATGCAGGTGCTGATGCTCGCTGGCGAAACGGTGACCTGGAGTCGCACCGGCGCCTCGCCTGAACTGCTGGCGCCTCCGGTACTTCAGATTTCCAGCGACGGTGTCACCTACACCGATATCGGATTCATGACTTCGATTGCCGGCGGCTGGCGACGTAGCGGCGTGACATCACTGCCAGTGGGCCAGACGTTCTATCTGCGTGCACGCGGCACACTCGGCGCGGGTATTTCGAACGGATCGAAAAGCGTCATCGACAGCGTGCGCGCGTTCTATCGCAGCAATGCGCCGACCGAGTCGATATTTGCCAATGGATTTGAGTGAGGGTCAGGTAGAACACTGTTGCTCACTATGTGGCCCCCTCGAGTTGCATTTGGCGTGCATGCAGATGCAGCCCGCCAATGTCGGGCGCTTTGGAAAACACACGCCATGCTGCGATACCTACCATTGCTACTGCTGCCAGGCATGGCGCTCGCCTCCGAGCCGCGCTTTACCGGCATCACCAATTTGAGCTCTGCGAAATCTGTGAGCCCGCATGGCCGCTATCGAATTGACGCCAGGATGCAGCCTGCATCAGTAGATTCGGCCACAGGCCGCTTCAGTATGCACGCGACCCTAAGACCCGATGCGAAAGCCATTGGCACGACGTGCGGACCGTTGGGCGATGCCTTGTTCGACAACGGCTTTGAAAACTAGGGAAGGTCTGAACAAGTCGGACGAATCGGCTACGTTGCAGTGACCCGCGCCCGCAATCTGATGTGGCTCGCGGTTCCCGCCAACTGTCTAGCGAATCTGCGCCCCTCCTTGCTCGCACGGGGTTTCCAGGAAGCCGGCGCAGCGCCTCCGGCGTGACGTGAAGACCGCCACAGAACCCTGCGCCGCATCGATAGTCGGTTGTAGCGGCGCGCCGCTGTCGCACCTGCACACGTGACCTGGATTCCTATCCGCCCCAGGTTGGCACCGCCTGTCGTGCGGTAGCGTGGTACGCCTGACGTTCGGTCCACGCCTTCAGTTCTTGGTAACGGTATGCCACACCACACGTACCGGCGAAAACTTCAATCACGCGATCAAGCTCCTCGGGACGATGGCGCGATCAACCTCATGGCGAAAACGCGCCCACCGCCATCACACAACGGAAACCGAAGTTGAAGTCGCGCCTGCCGGGCGAAATGAAGGCACGGTGTGACGACAGAAGACGGCTGGGAGCGCCTTGGACGAACGACGCGCCCCGCACCACGCGTTCTTTTCGCTCGGCGTTGGACCAATCACTGGACCACTCCCAGACATTTCCACCCAGGTCATAGATTCCGAGCCGATTGGCGGCGTAGCTACCTACCTTGGCCGTAAACTTTGCACCGTCGGCGTAGCCGTCGATCTTCCCCGACCAACCGTCCCCTTCGCCTGAGTAGTTTCCACTTCCGCTTGGTGGAGGAAACCCGGCTCCCCAGGGATAAACATTCGACCCGGCTCCCCAGGGATCAGCATTCGCTATCTTCCCGTCTTTCTCCTCCGGGATTGTTCCTGATTCGGCTGACAAGCCCACCGCCCAGCTCCATTCGGCATCCGTGGGCAAGCGGAACTCTTGTGCCGCCGACAGATTTCCCGCGACTCGCTCTGTCTCCGTCAGCCACCGGCAGAATGCCTCGGCATCGTTCCAGTCAACATGCACAACCGGATGCAACGGCGTCTGCGAAAACCCGGCAACGTAGCCTTGACCGATGTCTCCGGGGGCGCGCCAAGCTTCGCCCGCGTTGTGACTTGTCGCTTTCACGAAGGCCTCGAAATCCTGCACCCGCGTTTCCCAGATTGAGAAGTGAACGTTCGTCCCAGGCACCGGCACGAACTTCATGCCGAGGGAATTCTCCCACGGCTCACCGGGTTTGGGTCCAAACGAAGGCAGCCGGTCAGCGAGCCTGGAGGAAACGTCGGCTGCGCTCTGCGGCAGCGAAATGAAGCAGCAGAGGGTGGCAAGCAAACGTTTCATCGAAACACTCCGGAGAGTAAACGCGTTGCTTAGGACCACCGACTCAGAGCAATAGTTCAATGCCTGGCCCTCGATGCTTCGCGCCGAAAGACTCAACGTGAAAGCCAACCATGCAATCATCTAACGCCGCGATAAGCCGCCGCCGCCGAGGGCGCCACGGGTGACACGAGGAGCCTTGTCGGCGGTCGGCTTGACCGCATAGTTGGGCGACATTGTCTTTCCTGCAGGGAGCCCCACAGAAAAAGGCCCTTCCCATTTGCAATAGCCAGTTGCGCAAGACGCCTGAGCTGCAAGGGTCGAGAAGCCAAGACCCTGGAAGCGGCGAACGTGGCAAGCCTGGACGAGCGAAACCATTGCCGCCGAACTTTCGAAATCGGTATTCGGCATCCACCGTCGGCGCCGAGTACTTCGCGGCATTGCTCACGGCACCGTTGCAGTCCAGTTCGCCCATTGCCGTTCGGCGGTCGCTGCATCCATGTCGCGACGCAGCAGCTCGATCGCCTGCCGCCGCATTAGCTCCGCCTCCGCTTGCTGACCGCTCACAGCCAGCCCTCGAAAGACACACATCGCCGCAAACGCGCGGATCATGCCGGGGTCGGTGGCGCGCGCCATCACTGGCGCCGCGCGCGACCGCAAGGCCGCGAGCGTCGCCGCGGTGGGTCGCAGCGCATGGGTCGCCAGCGCGATGAGCAACTGCGCGCGATCGAAGTAGATGCCGGCGTCGACTTCGCGGGCTCGGTGCAACGCGGCCGCCTCCTCCGCCAGCTGCAGCGCTTCGGGCCATCGTTGCCGCTGCGATTCGATACGCGCAGCCACGAGGAGCCCGTCATTCAGCGCGATGATCTGCTGCGCCCTGCTCGTCGGCAGCAGCGCGCGCATTTCGCGATCTGCTGCCACGATCTGCCCCGAGGTCAAGAGCGCGCTGGCGAGCGTGATGCGCTGTGACAGGGTCTGCGGGTGGTCGGCGCCTACGACTTTTTCGGACAACGCGACGGCGCGCCGACACAGATCCACCGCCGAAAGCGCGTCGCCACGCAGGATGCGCGTTGAACACAGCCCCTGGTCCAGATATGCAAGCCGCGCGACCGGATGGGCGGGATCTTTCTGCAGCAGCTCGCGCGCGCGGCCGAGCGCGCGCTCGCTTTCGGCGAGCCGGCCGAGGGCCCTCAGGTTCGTGCTGAGATTGTTGTAGTCGACCGCGAGACGAAAGCTGTCGGCACCGTAAAGCTGCGCGCGATCGTCAATGTTCTGCTGAGCGATCACCAGCGCGCCCGCATAGTCTCCCCGGTAGTACGCGATCCGCTGCACGTGGGTGCGACCCACCACCCGATGGCTGCGCACCTCGGCGCTGACCGGGAGCGCGTCCAGCATGCGCTGGCTTTGTTCCAGCACCCGCTGTGCGGCAGCGTGCTCGCCTTGTTCGATCAGCGTCGCACCGTGCGACTGCAGCGCCAGCGCAGTCTCCAGGCCCGAACCGAAAGTCGCGCGCGCTTCCACGATCGCGATCTCGCCTTGCTTCGCGGCCGCGTCGAGCTCGCCCATCTCACGCAAGGATTGCGCGAACTCACGGCGCACGTTCGCTCGACCGCTCGGTGCATCGGCGAGGTCCTGATCGAGACGCTCGATCGCATTGAGCATCCAGTCCTTGAAGGTCAGCGCGGCGCCCGCGCCCTGTCGGGTCACGTTGGCGTCGTTGATACGCAAGCTGAAAAACGCGTTGACGCGCTGCGCCTGGCGCTGTGCCTCGCGCGCGGCGCTGCTTTCGCGTTCGGCTCGTTCGGCCTGCTGTCGCGCGACGCTGGCTTGCCATAGCGCCACGCCAAGCCCGGCCAACAACGCGAGAAAGACTGCGGCGGCGCTTCCCACCGCGAGCCGGTTACGGGCGACGAACAAACGCAGCCGGTAGCCACGCGTGTCTGGTTGCGCTGCGATCGGTCGTGCGCTCAGCCAGCGACGCAAGTCGTCCGCCAGCGCTGCGGCGCTGGCATAGCGCCGCGCCGGTTCACGCTGCAAGGCGGTGAGCACGATGGTGTCCAGATCACCGGAAAC
>JANMSL010000037.1:0-2465 GCA_031389245.1 Lysobacterales bacterium
GAAATCTTGCAACAACGACGCCACCGGCGCGCTGGGCACATCTTCAAAGCTGAGCGTCGACTCGTACTGATCGATCAGAAAAACGCGTTGATCGCCAGCGGCAATCGCTTCGCCAAAAAGGCGCAGCGGCAGAGGCTGGCCATCGGGCGCATAGAGCGATAAGCGCACGGGAATCGGTACTGGCCGCTTCTCACTCTGGCCTGGCGTCATTGGAGTGTGCTGGCGAAAATCAAGTCGATAGCGCTGTGCGCCTGCGTCGTACTGCGCATTGGCATGCAACTGCGGCGTGCCAGCCTGGGTGTACCAGGGCAGCAGGAACTCCAGATCGCGACCATTCGCATCGGCCATGGCGCGGCGAAAATCGTCGACGGTGACGGCCTGACCGTCATGGCGTTCGAAGTAGAGGTCCATCCCGCGGCGGAAGCCCGCTTCACCGAGCAGAGTGCGATACAGGCGCACTACTTGAGCGCCCTTCTCGTAAACAGTAGCGGTGTAGAAGTTGTTGATTTCAACGTATTGCTCCGGACGCACTGGATGCGCGAACGGCCCCGAGTCCTCGGGAAACTGGAATGCACGCAATGCGCGCACATCGTCGATACGCTTGACGGCGCGCGAACCCATGTCGGAAGAAAATTCCTGATCACGGTAGACCGTCAGGCCCTCTTTCAGCGACAACTGGAACCAATCGCGGCAAGTAATGCGGTTGCCAGTCCAGTTGTGAAAGTACTCGTGCGCGACCACGGCTTCGACGTAGGCCAGATCCGCATCCGTAGCCGTGTCGGGATCGGCGACGATGCCCTTGGCATTGAAGATATTGAGCCCCTTGTTTTCCATCGCGCCCATATTGAAATCGAAGGTAGCTACGATGTTGAACACATCGAGATCGTAGGCGCGGCCGAACTTTTCTTCATCCCAGCGCATCGACCGTTTCAGGCAATCCATCGCATGCTGGCAACGGCCGATAGCGCCGTCCTCGGCATAGATGCGCAACGTTACGTCGCGACCTTCCATGGTGCGCAGGTGATCTTCAATGTGTGCCAGCCGGCCGGCTACCAGGGCAAACAAGTACGAGGGTTTGGGCCAGGGATCAATCCAGCGTGCAAAGTGACGGCCGCCCTCGAGATCGCCGCGTTCGACCGGATTGCCATTGCACAGCAGCACCGGAAATCGCTCGCGATCGGCACGCAACGTTACTGCATAGCGTGCCATCACATCCGGACGATCAGCCATGAACGTGATGCGCCGAAAACCCTCCGCTTCGCATTGCGTGGTCAAAAACGCTGCGGACTGATACAGACCCTCCAGACGCGTGTTCTGGTTCGGTCGGATGCGCACCACGGTGCTGAGTACACCCTGATCGGAGACTTCGTCGACCTGCAAGTCGGTAGTGGTCTGGCGGTAGCGTTCCGCGGCCAACGGCCGCCCGTCCAGCCGGATCTGCAACAACTCCAGATCTTCGCCTTGCAGGCGTAAGGGCTCGCGCTCGGGGCGCGCGGGATTGCGTCGGAAATGCAGTTCGGCACTGACCTGGGTGGCGGCGAAATCCAGGTCAAAAACCAGCTCAAGGCGTTCCACCAGGAATGCCGGCGGCTGGTAATCACAGAGACGAATCGGAGTGCGTTCAACAGTAGCGTCGGGCATCGGGCGGGCAATGGAAAATGGCGATTGATGAGGCTAGCACGACTCAGGTTATGGCCTCGCTGAGTCGCCCCTGGGATTCTGCCAGCGGACACGAGCCGCTTGCCGCGGCTAGAAGCTCAGCGAATATTCGCGAAATTCCTGTTCGTGCTGCCAGCCCAGCGATTCGTACAACCGCTGCGCCTGAGTATTGCTGTGTGCGGTTGATAGGGACAGTCCAACCGCGCCTAGCGCGTGGGCGAATCGTGCGGCCTCTTCGAGCAAGCGCCGCGCAACACCCAAGCGCCGCGCCTGCGGCGCCACGAAAAGGTCGTTCAACAAGTAAGTGCGTGCCGCGCGCGTCGAGGAAAACAACGGATAAAGTTGAGTAAACCCGAGACCTTGCTCAGCCTGCGAATAGGCCAGCAGGATCAGCGACTGGTGATGGCCAAACCGTTGCGTCAGAAATTCGCGTGCCAGCGCAGGGTCCGAAGGCTGGAGATAGAACTGGCGATAGGCGTCGAACAATGACACCAACGTATCCAGGTCGTGAATCGTGGCCTGACGCACTTGAAATGAACTCTGCATGCCGAGCGCTCCGTGGGCCGCAGCGCTAGCGCGCGGGCGAAAATCTGGCCGCATCAATGATCGACCACAAATGGACAATCCAGCCGAGCAGGATCACCCATAATACCGCCGCGAGCACGAAGTGGATCAGCGCGACCAATGGCCGTCCCTGCACCAGCTGACCCAAACCGGGAATGAAAAAGCTGCACAGCGCGGCCAACACGTTGCCGCCAGAACCTTGACCTGACATCGATACTCTCCCAGTGACTGCAATGGTGGCG
>JANMSL010000089.1:0-12332 GCA_031389245.1 Lysobacterales bacterium
ATGCAAGCCAAACTCCGCGGCCGCAACAGCACAACGCACACGGTGATCAGCATGAAAGCAATGGGTTGGCGGAGCGCCTGCGCGGCAGCGATGCTCGCGCTGCTGTCGCTATCCAGCGGATTATCCGATGTAACAGCGCGCGAGCTGGAGCCACGTGCGGCGCGTGTGCAGCAATTGCCGAGTCTGTTTGCCGACATCGAGCGACGTACATTCAATTATTTCTGGGAACGATCCGACGAACGCAACGGACTGACATCCGATCGTTTTCCCTATGACGAGCCGTTCGCCAGCATCGCGGCGATGGGCTTTGCTTTGACCAGCTATCCACTGGGTGCGGAGCGCGGCTGGATCACGCGGAACCAAGCGCGCGCGCGCACGCTGGCCACCCTGCGTTTTCTGCACGACGCACCGCAGGGGCCCGATGCATTGGGCATGAGCGGTCACCACGGCTTTTTCTATCATTTCCTGCACCTGGACAGTGGCCATCGCTACGCGTCGTGGGTTGAGCTGTCCTCGGTCGACACGGCGCTGCTGTTGGGCGGCGTGCTGTTTGCACAAACCTGGTTTGATCAGGATCACCCCGACGAGCGCGAGATCGTCCGTTTAGCCGAAGCCATTTTCCTGCGCGTCGACTGGACCTTTCTGCAGGCGCGCCCGCCGTTGATTTCACACGGCTGGTATCCCGAAAAAGGTTTGATTGAACACGACTGGGCCGGCTACAGCGAAGGCATGCTGGTCTATATTCTGGCACTGGCATCGCCGACGCATCCGGTCGCGCCCGAGGCCTGGACCGCCTGGACGCAAACTTATGAGCGCAGTTGGGCCGTGTTCTACGGACAGGAGCATCTCGGCTTCGGCCCGTTGTTCGGTCACCAGTTCAGTCATGTCTGGATAGATTTCCGTGGCATCCAGGACGCTTACATGCGCGAAAAGCACATGGATTATTTTGAAAACAGTCGCCGCGCGACTTTGGCACAACGCGCTTACGCCATCAGCAATCCGGGCAAGTTTAAAGAGTACGGGCGATACCAGTGGGGTTTGACGGCAAGCGATGGCCCTGGCGATTATCCCAAGTTACCCAGTCACAACGGCAGCCGTTCGTTTCGCGGCTACTCGGCACGCGGCGCCGGTGTCAAAGACCAGTTTGACGACGGCACCATTGCGCCCACCGCCATGTTGGGGTCGCTGCCGTTTGCGCCGGAGCTGGTGATTCCTTCGGTGCGCGAATTGCATCGGCGTTACGCCAAGCGCATTTACGCTGAGTACGGATTTTTTGACGCGTTCAACCGCAGCTTTGATTACGACCTGCCGCTGCGCTTCGGCCGACGCATTCCAGGGTGGGGCTGGGTCGACGATCAGTACATCGGCATTGATCAGGGCCCGATTCTGACCATGATCAGCAATCATCGTAACGGCCGTGTTTGGGAAGTGATGCGGCGCAATCCACATATCCGGCGCGGACTGCAACGCGCTGGTTTTACCGGGGGCTGGCTGGAACGGCCGGTGCAGCCACTCGCGCCTGTATCACGACTTCACTGAGACGAGCCGCGTGATCCGGGCCCCGCGCATGATTGCCGCTTTCCTGTTGATGCTCGGTGGGTGCGCGCCGCAACCATCCAACCGGATCGAGTTGAAGTTCTGGGCCATGGGCCGCGAAGGCGAAGCGGTCAGCCAACTGCTGCCGGAATTTGAACGACGCAATCCACACATACAAGTTCAACTGCAACAGCTGCCGTGGACCGCAGCACACTCCAAGCTGCTGACTGCCTATGCCTCGGACGCGCTACCGGACGTGTTCCAGCTCGGCAATACCTGGCTGCCGGAACTCGCCGAGTTGGATGCCCTGGCGATGCTCGATAACGCACTGCTCAATTCTCACAGCGTGCAGCGTGCAGACTACTTTCCAGGCATCCTGGACACCAACGTGATTGATGGCACGCTATACGGCCTGCCTTGGTATGTCGACACCCGACTGCTGTTCTATCGTCGCGATCTGCTGGCGCAGGCCGGCTACCACTCGCCGCCAGAAACCTGGGGCGAGTGGATGCAGATGCAGGCGGCGATCAAGGCCATGGTCGGCAGCAAGCGCTACGCCGTGTTGCTGCCCGTGAACGAGTTCGAGCCGCTGTTGGCGCTCGCCTTGCAACAGGAGATGCCACTGTTGCGCAACGACGCGCGCTACGGCAATTTCCGCAGCCCTGAATTTCGACGGACACTGTCGTTTTACGTCGAAATGTTCACCCGTGATTTTGCACCGAAAATGACCAATACCCAGATTTCCAATGTCTGGACCGAGTTCGGTCGCGGCTATTTCTCGTTCTACGTGTCGGGACCGTGGAACATCGCTGAATTCCAGAAGCGTCTGCCGCCGGAGCTGCAGAGCGCTTGGATGACGGCGCCGCTACCCGGGCCAAATGGTCCGGGGGCGTCCAATGCGGGCGGCTCCAGCCTGGTGGTTTCGCGCAAGTCAGTGCATCCAGAGGCTGCATGGAAACTCATCGAATATTTGAGCGAGCCCGCGGTACAGCGCGAGTTTCATAGCTTGGTCGGCGCCATGCCGCCGCGCCGCAGCAGCTGGGCGCAATCCGCGCTGGCCGATGATGTCTATGCGCGCGCCTTTCGCGAACAACTCGAGCGCGCCAAGCCGACGCCCAAGATTCCCGAGTGGGAGCGCATCGCCACCGAGATGCGCCTGGTCGCTGAGCGTGCCGTGCATGGTGATCTCAGCATCGAGCAGGCGGTGGTCGAACTTGACGTGCGCACGGACCAGATCCTGGAGAAACGTCGCTGGCTGCTCGATCGTGAGGCAGCCGAGGCCACCACTGCGCAGCAGCACAACATGGCGCAGCCACGATGAATGCAGCACGCGCTGCCTGGCTATTTGTGGCACCCGCGCTACTGGTGATCGCAGTCTTTTTTTTGCTGCCGGCGATGGCTTCCTTGCTGCTCAGCTTGACCGACTTCGATCTGTACGCGCTTTCCGATTCGCGCAAAATGCGCTGGGTTGGATTGGGAAATTACATCGATCTTCTGCAGCGTCCGCTGTTCTGGCAGGCCTTGGGCAATACCCTGTATTTCGTAGTGGTAGGTGTTCCGGTATCGATCGCGGTGTCGTTGACGGCAGCCTTGCTGCTCAACTCAACAGCCGCGCGATTCACCCCTTTCTTTCGCACCGCATTGTTCGCACCGGTGGTCACCACTGTGGTCGCGGTTGCGGTGATCTGGCGCTATCTGTTTCACACCCGCTACGGACTCATCAACGTCGCTCTGGATACTGTGGGCATTGCTCCAATCGATTGGCTGGGCGATCCGAACTGGGCGATGCCCACCATCATTTTGTTCGCAGTCTGGAAGAATTTTGGCTACAACATGATCATTCTTCTGGCCGGCTTGCAGGCGATTCCGGTCGACCTGTTTGAAGCCGCACGCATCGACGGCGCCAGCCGCTGGCAACAATTGCGTTACATCACACTGCCATCACTGCTGCCGACTCTGCTGATGGTCAGCATCCTGACCCTGTCGGGTTATTTTCAACTGTTCGCCGAGCCCTACGTGATGACCGAAGGCGGGCCACTGCAGAGCACGATGAGCGTGCTGTATCTGATGTTTGAAGACGGCTTCAAGTGGTGGAACCTCGGCGCTGCATCGGCGGTGGCGTTTCTGCTGTTCCTGCTGATGCTGAGCAGCACATTCGTTTTGGTACGACTCGGTCGACGGAGCCAGGCGCTATGACTCCAGCCGCGCTCAAGAGATTTTGGGTCAGCACGCTGGTCAATGGTGCGCTGTTGGGCTTCGCTGTGCTGAGCCTCGCGCCGCTGGTGTGGATGCTGTCGGTGTCATTGATGCCCAGTGGTGAGGCCAGCACCCTGCCACCCCCGTTGCTGCCGAGCGCGCCGACACTCGCCAACTATCGCGCGTTGTTTACGCGGATGGGCATCGGCAGCTATCTGCTCAACAGCGTGCTACTCGCGTCAGCGATCACAGCAACTTCTCTGCTGCTCAACACACTGGCCGGCTATGCGTTTGCCAAGCTGCGCTTCGGCGGCCGCGATCGCCTGTTCCGTCTGCTGTTGGGCGCGCTGGTGATTCCGGCGCAGATCGCGATGATGCCGTTGTTCCTGCTGTTGAAAGAGCTCGGTCTGGTCAATAGCTATAGCGGCGTGATCGTTCCAGCGATGGCCAGCGTGTTCGGTATTTTCCTGGTGCGACAGTATGCGCGCGGCATTCCCGACGAGCTGCTCGAGGCGGCGCGTATCGATGGCGCCAGCGAGTTGCGCATTTTTTTGCAGATCGTGCTGCCACTGCTAAAGCCCGTTCTGGTGACGCTCGCGACCCTCACTTTTCTGGGTAGCTGGAACGACTTCATGTGGCCGCTGATCGTTCTGTCAGACAGCGAACTGCACCCACTGCCGGTCGCACTCGCCAATCTCGCTCGCGAACACGTCCAGGACAACGAACTGATGATGGCCGGCGCGGTGTTGACCGTGCTTCCCGTGCTGCTGCTGTTTCTGTCGCTACAGCGCTATTACTTGCAAGGATTGCTGCTTGGCAGCGTGAAAGGATAACGATGAGCGCAACATGGTTCGGTGCTTGTGCGCTGCTGTTGAGTCCCTTTTTGCAGTCGCTGCCAGCCGCGGAACAAAGTCCGCCTGGAATCATCGACGATTTCAGCGTGCACGACGTGTGGAGCGCTGAGGGTACCGATGAAGTCGGCGCCGAGTTGCGCTGGATCGCGGGTCCTAACAGCGATGCGCTGTGCCTGGACTACGATTTCAGCCGTGCGTCAGGCTTTGCCACCGCGCGCCGCGCATTGCCGATACGCTTTCCCGCTGATTACGAATTTCGCTTCTCGCTGCGCGGCGAAGGCGGGCCGAATCACCTTCAAATCAAACTGGTTGATGCCAGCGGCGAGAACGTGTGGTGGGTCAGTCGGCCCGAATTCTCGCCTCCGTCGGAGTGGCAGCCGCAGCGTTACAAAAAGCGCCATGTCGAATTTGCCTGGGGACCGACGGCTGATCGTGCCTTGCGCGAAAGCGCGTCAATCGAGCTGACCGTCGCAGCAGGGAGCGGTGGCGGTCGTGGATATGTCTGTGTGGACGCATTGCGTTTCGTCGAGCGTGCGCCCGCCGGCGCACCCCCGTTACCGGTGTTGACCTCGCTTGCGCATGCCCACACCGACGATCTGGCCAAGGCGCTGGATGGCTCGCCCCGCTCCGCGTGGCAAAGCGCCGATACGAAGGCGCAGACCCTGATACTTGATCTGGGCCAAGCGCGCGAATTCGGCGGGCTGGTTCTGAGCTGGTTGCCCGGCCTGGCCGCGAGCACGTATCGCGTCAGCCTGTCGGACGAGGGCGAGTCTTGGCGCGTCGTGCGCGAGGTCCACGGCGGCAACGGTGGCGTTGATCCATTGCTGTTGAGCGAATCTGAAGCGCGTTACGTGCAACTGGAATTGCTCAGGGCCCAGGGCGGGCATTACGCGCTGGCAGAACTGCAGCTACGCGAGCTGAGCTTTGGCGCCGGCCCGAACGCGATGATCCAGGCGCTGGCCAAGGATGCGCCACGCGGCGACTTTCCGCGCGGCTTCTCGGGCGAGCAGACTTACTGGACAGCACTCGGCGTCAACGGCGGTCGCGCCCAGGCGCTGCTGTCAGAGGACGGAGCCATCGAACCCTATCGCGGCGCATTCTCGCTCGAGCCGCTGTTGTTCGCCCAAGGTCGTCGACTGAGTTGGGCGGACGCGACGATCACTCACTCGTTGCAGGACGGCGATCTGCCAATTCCTTCTGTGCATTGGCAGCTACCCCGGGGTCTGCGTGTCGACATCACTGCCTTTGCCGATGGCGCAGCCGAGCGCCCTCGCCTGCTGGCGCGCTATGCGCTGCACAACGCCGGCAAGACGCCGCGCGAATTAACGCTGGCACTGGCAGTGCGCCCATTCCAAGTCAATCCTCCGGTGCAATTTTTGAACACGCCCGGTGGCGTCAGTGCGATTCGGCTGCTGGAAATTTCGCCTCGGCGCGTGCGTGTCAATGGCTCGAATGCTGTCTGGCCGCTGGCTGCGGCCGATGCGGTAGTGGCGCGTGGATTTGACCAGGGGGCATTGTTGGATTGGTTGCCAGCTACAGCGCAGAGCTCAGGCGCTGAAAACAAAGCGGTGAAGGTTACTGATCCAGCCGCGCTCGCCTCGGGCGCGCTGCTGTATCGGGTAACACTGGCGCCGGGCCAGCACTGGGAAACTGGAGTAGTACTGCCGATGCTTGCCAGCGATGCAGATGCCCCCGATCTTGCGGAAAAACCTGCCTCGCTCTGGCTGCAAACACGCCAGCAAGAAGTCGCGGCGCGCTGGCGCCAGACGCTGGATGCGGCACGCATCGACGTGGCCGCAGCGCCGCAGCTTGGTGCAGCCATGCGCACGGCGCTAGCGCATATTCTCATCAACCGGGATGGCCCATCGATCCAACCGGGGACACGATCGTACGCGCGCTCCTGGATTCGCGATGGCGCTATGACCTCGGGTGCGCTGATGCGCCTTGGACATGCCGAAGTGGCTCGCGAATTTATTGACTGGTATCTGCCTTTTCAGTTCGACAGCGGCAAGGTGCCTTGCTGCGCCGACCGTCGCGGCGCCGATCCGGTGCCAGAGAACGACAGCCATGGCGAGTTCATTCACCTCATCGCCGAGCTCTATCGCTACGACCATGACGTCGACGGTTTGCGGCGACGCTGGCCCGCGGTCGATGCGGCCGTGCGTTACATGGACCAGCTGCGCAAGAGCGAGCGTGGTGCCGCCAATCAAACCCCGCAACGCCGCGCGTACTACGGCCTGCTGCCGCCATCGATCAGCCACGAGGGCTATTCCGACCGACCCGCCTATTCGTACTGGGATGGATTCTGGGGGCTGCTCGGTTACAAGAACGCGGTGACGATCGCCAAAGTATTGGATGAGCACGACAGCGCGCAACGCATTGCCGCCGCGCGTGACCAATACCGCACAGATCTTTACGCTTCGCTGACGGCAGCAATGACGCAACACGATATCGATTATTTACCCGGCGCCGCAGATCGCGGCGACTTCGATGCCACCTCAACCACCATCGCGTTGGCGCCCGGCGGCGAGCAATTTTCACTGCCGGCTGCAGCATTGCGCACCACCTTCGAGCGCTACTGGACAAACTTTGAGGAACGTCGCGCCGGTCGCGGTACATCGACCGCCTATACACCTTACGAATGGCGCGTGGTCGGAGCCTTCGTGCGTCTGGGCTGGAGAAAACGCGCGCAGCAAGCGCTGGCGTACTTCATGGCTGATCGCCGGCCGGTGGCATGGAATCAATGGGGAGAAGTGGTCGGACACGCCATGCGCGAACCGCGATTCATCGGCGACATGCCGCATGGTTGGGTCGCTTCAGACTTTATTCGCAGCGCACTGGATCTTTTCGTCTATGAACGCGAATCCGACCAAAGCCTGGTGATCGCCGCGGGCGTGCCGTCGGGCTGGCTGCGCGGCTCAGGGGTTACAGTGCAACGTGTGCGCACGCCCTACGGGCAACTCAGCTATCGCCTCAGCGAAAGCAAAAGCGGCGTAGTCACACTGCAGATCGACGCTGGCGTTGACGTACCACCAGGTGGGCTGCGGTGGGTATGGCCCAAGACCGCGCTGAAGAGCGCGTCGAACGATAGCGTGAAGCGCGTCGGTGAGGAGTGGGTGGTGACTCAGCTGCCGCAGACACTACGCGTCAACGCGCTTTGACTCGCAGCGGCTCAGCGCGATTGAAGCGCAATTGGAAAGGGCCGTCGCGCAGAACCGATGAAATCGCGCAGTGCATCATTCCGCATCGTCCAGCACTGCGCCATTGCTGGCGATGATGCGTGAATACAGGCGCATGCTGTCTTTGGGTGTGCGTTGCTGGGTTTCGAAGTTGACGTGCACCAGACCAAAACGTTTGGAAAAGCCCAGCGACCATTCGAGATTATCGAGCATCGACCAGCCGAAATAGCCACGAATATCCACGCCCTGGGCCATCGCCGCGCGAATCGCATTCAAATGGTTGCGCAAATAACTTACCCGTAGAGGATCTGCGACGCGACCGTTCTCGGCCTTCGGCGGGTCATAGAACGCAGCACCGTTCTCGGTGATGTACAGCGGAGTATCACCGTAGTTCTTTTTCACCCACAGCAGCACATCGGTGAGTCCTTGCGGAAACACTTCCCATCCGGTTTCGGTGTAGGTCGATTGCGTCTGCCTGACCGCCGAAGCCTTCAATGGCCAACTGTGCTCGTCGTGCTTGGTCACATTGCGCGTGTAGTAATTCACGCCGATGAAATCCAGCGGCTGCTTGATCAGCGCGAAATCTTCCTCTGGCCATTGCGGCCATGCCTCGCCAAAAATTTCCTTGAGCTCTTCGGGATAGCGGCCGTGGATAGCGGGATCAAGATACTGCCGGTTCATGTAGGCATCCGCGCGCACCGTGGCGGCCAAGTCATCGGCAGAGTTCGAGGCCGGATACTTCGGCTCAAGATTCACCACCAGACCAATCTGGTGCTTGCCAATCGCGCGGTAGGCCTGCACCGCCTTGCCATGTGAGCGCATCAGCTGATGCGAGGCGATCGGTGCCTCAAAGCGATTGCGATGCCCGGGCGCGAGTGCGCCGTGAAGGTAACCGCCGTCCGTCACCACCCATGGCTCATTCAGCGTTGCCCAGAGCTTGACGCGGTCGTCGAGCTGCCGATACATCTCGCTGGCGTAATCGGCAAACCAGTCGGCAATGTCCGGATTCAGCCAGCCGCCCCGATCATCCAGCGCAGCGGGCAAATCCCAGTGGAAAAGCGTCGCCATCGGTTCGATGCCCTGATTGAGCAGTTCGTCGACCAGACGCGAGTAGAAATCCACGCCGCCCGGATTCACTCGACCTTTACCCTCGGGAAAGATGCGGCTCCAGGAGATGCTGAAGCGATAGGCATTCATCCCCAGCTCGCGCATCAGGGCAACGTCTTCCTTGTAGCGACAGTAGTGGTCACAGGCGACATCCCCGGTATCGCTGTTGTGCATCATGCGCGGCGTGTGCGCAAAGCGTTGCCAGATGCTGGGACCCGCGCCATCGGCTAACGGCGAACCTTCGATCTGATAGGCGGAAGTGGCAGTTCCCCAAAGGAAACCTTGCGGAAAGACGGAAAGAGAGGTCATGGCTGGTCTGTCTCTGGGTAGAAAATGGGCGCTTCTTGGAAACGTTTACATGACAGAATACCCAAGCTGAGCACGCTTTGCAGCAGGCATCGATATTGCCGGGTGCAACACGCGTGATCATGACAGGATAATTGGGCGCCACCTCCGTGGCGCGATGTGCCAAGCGTCCCATCCATTGACCGAGTGTTCGGGAATAGACATGGCCAGTGTGTCGCTAGAGCAGGTGCAAAAAAGCTACGAAAATGGGCATGTTGCAGTGCATGGAGCCAGCTTCGACGTCGCCGATGGCGAACTGTTGGTGCTTGTAGGTCCCTCGGGCTGTGGCAAGTCGACCTTGCTGCGGATGATCGCCGGACTGGAGTCGATCAGCGCAGGGACGCTGCGCATCGACGGGGCGGTAGTGAACGAACTGGAACCCAAGGCACGCGATATCGCCATGGTGTTCCAGAACTATGCCCTCTATCCGCACATGACGGTGGCCGAGAACCTCGCGTTTGGCTTGAAGCTGCGCGGCCTGCCCAAGACCGAAGTCGCGAAGCGTATCCAGGACGCAGCACAGATGCTGGAATTGGAATCAGTGTTGCAACGCTTGCCCAAGCAGCTGTCCGGCGGTCAGCGCCAACGAGTGGCACTGGGTCGTGCCTTGGTTCGACATCCGAAAGTTTTTTTGCTGGATGAGCCGCTGTCAAACCTCGATGCCAAGCTGCGGTTGTCAATGCGCACCGAGATCGCGCGCCTGCATCGAAAGCTGGGTGCGACGATGATCTACGTGACCCACGATCAGATCGAAGCCATGACGCTGGGGCAACGGATTGTGGTGCTCAGGGATGGCGTGATCCAGCAAATTGACACGCCCATGGCTCTGTATGCGCGTCCGGCGAATGTGTTCGTGGCGGGTTTTTTAGGCAGTCCGGCGATGAATCTTCTGCGCGGTAACCTGGTTTTATCGGAGCAGGCTACGTTTGTGGTCGATGGTCAAGCCATTGCACTCGGCCCCAGTGACGCATTACCCGTCGTGGTGCGTCAGGCAGCCGGTACGCCGCTGATGCTCGGGTTGCGCCCGGAACATCTGCAGTTGCGGGATGTGGCGTCAGCGCAGGGGCACTTTGCTGCGCTGCTCGACACGGTCGAGCCACTGGGCAACGAAATGTTCGTGAACCTTCGACTCAGCGACGAGCTGCTGATCGCTCGCGTGCCGCCGCAGTCATTGCCGCAACCCGGCGAGCGATTGCAGATTGGTTTTAATCCAGCGCGGCTGCATTGGTTTGACGCAGTGAATGAACTCAGGATTGACTGAGCGCGACGCGAAGTGATCGAATTGGGATCGCGCTATTCGGCTGTCCCGTTCGTTCAACGATTGGGTGCACGCAATGACGGCGCATGCGCGAAGTCAGCTCACCTCGGTCGTTCGAGGTGTAATCCATCAGCGACGGACTGTTGATCGTGGTGATCTGCGACAGGCGCAGCGTGGACGCGTTGTAGATGAAGCGCCGGTCGGCGCCACCGGCGACGGCGCGGCGGACATTATCGAGTGGATCATAGGTGAAGCTCTCGTTGCCGATGCTGCCCGGCGTGCCGGTGATGCTGGTCAGCCGGTCGCGGGCGTCGTAAACCAGGCTTCGCGTTTCCATGCCATCCAGACCATCGACGATGCCGGCAAGGTTGGCGTTCTGGTCGTAGCTGAGCGTGTGGTCCAAGCGGCGCGTGCTCCCCGCCATGTCGAGGATCTGCGCCGGCAATCCGCGCAGGTTCGGCGTGATGGTGCGCGTGGCCGTGCTGCCGTAGATGAAGCTGGCGATGCGCCATCGGCCGATACGTGGCCAATGGCGGAAGTCTCCGGCAAGCCTCAAGTCTATTGCCTCTTCGCTTCGATCAGCTCCATGGCGCCCCAGATTCCGAGACCGGGGTCATTGCCTTCGAAATTTTCTGCAGATCGAGCGATGGCGACTATTGCGATCCAACGCTATCCAAAGATTGCGTCCCGACCCCGCTGGGCGGGGTTGCAGGGGTCTGGCGCGACTCGCTCAGTCAACCCGACTGCATTTGTTCTTTATCCGCAATCTATCTGCAAAGACTATCTGAGGCAGCGGGAGCGCCAGGCAAACTGCCGCCGCGAAGGCTATCGGTCTACCCAAATCTGCGTAGTGCCCTACCCAACTCAGCGTAAACGTCTACCCAAGTCTGCGTAGCACGCTCCCCTATTCGTCGGCGCTAACGGCCGATAGGATTCGGCTAGGGAGAAACAATTTCCGGCATTCGGCCAGGCAATACTTCGATTGCTGTTGTATTGCAGAGGCCGAAGAACATGGTGGGTTTCATAGAAGCAACATCCCTGTGAAAGAGGCCTGGCAGCTTCACGTATTTCATGTTGAAAGTTCTTAGCGAAGCCTCAAGCGATTTGGGAACTAAGACAGAGACGCAGCGATCCGGGTGCTTATTGGCGTCACGATCCTTCTGCTGGTCCCAAATTGCCAACTCTTCGTTTTCCAGCACCAGCCATCCCGTGATGGTCACGATTTGCCCGTCCAACTTTGCGGCATCTCGATTGATGGCGCTGGGCTTGTTAGCCGAACCGGGAGCGAAGGTGCTGCAGGCACCGAAAAGGATCACTGCAAGTAACAAGGCGCGTTTCATTAGCGGTCCTCGTAGAAGGATGACTGCTTCAGTAGCCGCCCTCCTCAGACACGCGGATCTGTACATCGAAAGCGATGCAACTGCTGGAGTGCTCGCGCACATACAGCACTAGGCCGCCCACACTCGGGTCGCTCGACCTGACATATAGCTCGACATCAGTTTCTCCGTTTTGATAGACCATGAAGTCAATTCGCTCGATGTCACGCTGCGTACGAGATTGCACCTCTCTGATTACGAAATCAGTCTCTTTTGACTCCGGTCGCGCAATACAGTTCGAGGACACTTCCCCATTGAGGTTGGCAATCATTGATTTTTGCACTTGCTGAAACAGTGACCAAGCAAGTGCTTGATCTGATGGACTCTGCGCCTCTCGAACAACATCACGTATAACGGGTTGCTCGACTTGAGCGGCGCAGGCCGTCGAACAATGCGCACTGAGAAGCAACGACAAGAAGGAGAGATAACGGTGCATGACGCTATTTTGCGACGATTTTGGCATAGTGGCAGTACTAATCCG
>JANMSL010000137.1:0-4935 GCA_031389245.1 Lysobacterales bacterium
CATCAGCAACTCGCGCACCGCCAGTCCGTTGTTGACCAGCAAGCGCCCGCGCGTGCGTACGCTGGACCGAATCCCGTCGTTGTGAAATTCCAGTACATCGTGCTGTCGCGCGCCGCTGTGGCGAACAAAATCCAGCCGCGCCAAGTCTTCGATGCTGACTGGGGTTCCGGCGCGTTGCAGGTAAGCCGGTGCCGCCACCAACACGCGCCGCATCACCGCCAACTTGCGCGCAATGAGGCTGGAGTCACCCAGCCGCCCGGCCACGATGGCGATGTCGACGCCGGTCTCAACCAGATCGAGCGCCTGTTCGGCGAGCAGCAGATCGAGCTCCAGCGCAGCATGGCGCGCGGCAAACTCGGCGAGCATGCGCGCGAGATACAACTCGCCCAGTGTGACCGGCATGCTGACCCGCAGGCGCCCTCGCAGCTGGTCGGACTGAGCATCGCCGAAATCCGATTCCAGTTCGCGCACATCCTCGACCAAGCGCTTGGCACGCTCGTAATAGCGGCGGCCGGCCTCGGTCAGCTTGATGCCTTGAGTGGAACGATGCAGTAAACGTGCATTCAGCGCCGTCTCCAACGCCTGCAGCTGTTTGCTGATCGCCGGCTGGCCCAGACGCAGGTCGCGCGCCGCCGCCGAGACACTGCCGGTCTCGGCGACACGCACGAAGGTCTGCATCAGGATGAAGCGATCCATTCGCCCATTATTCCTGATTGGAATGACCAATATTCAATCTTTCGGCATTCATCGTCGCGTCGAGCCGGACTAAGGTGTCCAAATGTTCCCCTTTCGCTTCCCGCTCAACGGCCGCCACTTCGCGATCATCGATGGCTGCAGTGATTTCGGTATGAGCCTCGCCTCGCTGATCCGTGATGGCGGTGGCTATGTCAGTCTGCTCGGTCGCGACGAAGACCATCTGCACGATGCTGCCTGCACCCTGCACGGCGCCCGCATCGTGGTACGCCGCGGCGACCCATTGCGCGATCTGACCGATCTGCTGCAGGGAGCGGCGCCGGTTGATCATCTGATCATGCCCGCGGCGACGTCCGGAACTTGCCCAGGCGCGAGCGAACCCTCGCGACTGGGCATGGGCACTTGCCGCATCAGCGACCTGGTCGTGAAGGCGATGAGCCTGACGCCGGCGCATTGTCAGATCACCTTGCTCGGGCCGGAAGACGCAGTGCTGGACGAGGATCTTTTGAAGTTGCTCGCCGAGCATGCCAGCGCCGCGCCGGTACTGCTGCTGGACAGTAGCGAGGTCTCCCAGATCGCCGCCACTGTGCTGAACCAATTACTGAGTCGTCGCGTCCGCCTGCAATATCTGCGCGGTCGCATGCGGCTGGAAGAATCAACCTGATGAAAACCTGCGGAGAAATCATGAAGCGCACCCCATCCAAGTTTGGCTCCAGCCTGGCCATCGCCGTGCTGAGTCTGATCGTTGCAGCCTGCGGCGGCGCGCCCCAGGGTGGCATGCAGATGCCGCCGCCGGAGGTGACCGTCGCCACCGTATTGCAAAAAGAAGTGCGCGTATGGGACGAGTTCAGTGGCCGCATTGCGGCCGTCGAGAGCGTCGAAATCCGTCCACGCGTCTCTGGCTATCTGGATCGCATCGCTTTTCAGGAAGGCGGCTCGGTGCAAAAGGGCGACCTGCTGTTCGTCATCGACCCACGACCCTTTGAAGCCGAACTAAGTAGTGCCCGCGCCGAATTGACTCGCGCGCAGACCTTGGCGACGCTGGCGCGCGAGGAGCGCGAGCGTGCCGACAAACTGGTCGCGGCCAAAGCCATCTCGACCGAGGAGTATCAGCAGCGGATCAGCAGCGAGAAGACCGCCGCCGCAGCCATCGCCGTAGCTGAAGCTGCAGTGCGAACGGTACAGCTCAACCTCGCCTATGCACGCATCGAGAGTCCGATCAGCGGACGCATCGGCGCATCGGCGTTGCGCATCGGCAACCTGATCGAACCCGGCGTGTTGTTGACCACGGTGGTCTCGCTCGATCCGATGTACGTTTACTTTGAAGGTGATGAGGCCACCTGGCTGGCCTATGCCGACAGCGCGCAGAAGGGCGCTGCGGGCAACCCGGTACAGATCGGGCTGGCCAATGAGCAGGGCTACCCGCACAGCGGCCGCCTGGATTTCGTCGACAACCAGATCGACCCGAGCAGCGGCACTGTGAAGGTACGCGCAGTGATCGACAACGCCAGCGGCAAACTCGCTGCCGGGCTGTTTGCGCGCGTGCGCATGCAGGGCAATCGGGCACGCCAGGCGATGCTGATTGACGACACGGCAGTGCTTACCGATCAGGATCGAAAATACGTCTACACGCTGGGCCCGAAGGATGCCGCGACCCGCAAGGACGTGGTCACCGGCCCGATGGTGGATGGCCTGCGCGTGATCGAATCAGGCCTGGCCGCAGGCGACAAGATCATTGTGCACGGGGTAGCCAAAGTGTTCTTCCCCGGTATGCAGGTCAAGCCCGCGGAAATCGGCATGGGCGATCCGATACCGGCTGCGAGTGGCGCACCAGCGCCCGCGGCTGCGGCCGAGAAGGAATAAGGAGCGCCCATGGATTTCTCCAAATTTTTCGTTGACCGCCCGATCTTTGCGGCGGTGATTTCCACGCTCATTTTTCTGGCGGGCTTGCTGGCTTTGCCGCTGCTTCCAATCAGCGAGTATCCAGACGTTGTGCCGCCTTCGGTGCAGGTACGTGCGGTCTATCCCGGCGCCAATCCGAAGACGATTGCGGAAACCGTTGCTTCACCGCTTGAGGAAGCGATCAACGGCGTCGAGAACATGATCTACATGAAATCGATCGCCGGCAGTGATGGCGTGCTGCAGATCAATGTCACGTTCAAGGGCGAGACCGATATCGACAAGGCCCAGGTCGAAGTGCAGAACCGGGTCGCGCAGGCCTTGCCGCGCTTGCCCGAAGATGTGCGCAGGCTGGGTGTCAGCACGATCAAAAGCTCGCCCAACCTGACCATGGTCGTCCATCTGATATCACCCGATGGACGTTACGACGCCAACTACCTGCGCAACTACGCCACGCTGCGCGTCAAGGACGAACTCTCGCGAATCGATGGCGTCGGTCAGGCACTGGCATTCGGCGGCGGCGACTATGCGATGCGGATCTGGCTCGATCCGGAGAAAGTTGCCGCGCGCGGCCTCAATGCGGGCGAAGTGGTCAATGCCATCCGTGAACAGAATGTGCAAGTGTCTGCGGGACAGCTGGGCGCACCGCCAAGCGCTGCACTTGGCAACGAACGTGGCGTTGACTTCACCACACCGATCAATGCCATTGGGCGGCTGAGCGACGAATCCGAATTCGGCGACATCATCATCAAGACGGGTGAGCTCGGCGAAACCACACGATTGAAGGATGTGGCACGCATCGAACTGGGCGCTGCCGACTATACGCTGCGTTCGCTGCTCGACAACAAGCAAGCGGCGGCCATTGCGATCTTTCAGGCGCCGGGCTCCAACTCCATCGCGTTGTCGGACGCCGTGCGCGCGCGCATGAAGCGACTCAGCCGTGCATTTCCCGAGGGCGTGAAATACGACGTGGTCTATGACCCGACCGTGTTCGTGCGCGACTCGATCAAGGAAGTGGTCAAGACCCTGCTCGAAGCGATCCTGTTCGTGGTGCTGGTGGTGATCCTGTTCCTGCAGAACTGGCGTGCCTCGATCATTCCGCTGATCGCGGTGCCGGTTTCGATCATCGGTACGTTTGCAGTGCTGCTCGCGCTCGGCTTCTCGATCAATGTGCTGACCCTGTTCGGGATGGTGCTGGCGATTGGCATTGTTGTGGATGATGCCATCGTCGTCGTCGAAAACGTCGAGCGCAATATCGGAAATGGTTTGTCGCCGCTCGCCGCCGCACACCAGGCCATGCGCGAGGTCAGCGGGCCGATCATCGCCATCGCGATCGTGCTGTGCGCGGTGTTCATTCCGATCGCATTCCTGTCCGGTGTCACCGGTCAGTTCTATCGCCAGTTTGCGGTCACCATCGCGATCTCGACGGTGATTTCGGCGATCAACTCGCTGACCTTGTCGCCGGCCCTGGCCGCGGTGTTGCTCAAATCGCATGGTGCCAAGAAGGATCGCCTCCAGCGTGGCGTCGACGCGACTTTCGGTTGGCTGTTCCGCCCGTTCAATCGCTTCTTCAAGCGCGCCAGCGACGGTTATGCCGGCATGGTCGACAGTATCGTCACCCATCGCGGCGTGATGTTCGTGGTCTATGCGCTGTTGATCGTTTTGACTTTCGTCGCCTTCCGCATCGTGCCGTCGGGCTTCATCCCGGTGCAGGACAAGCAGTACCTGTTCGGTATCGTGCAATTGCCGGCAGGGGCCACCATTGATCGCACCGAAACCGCGATCCGCAAAATGAGCGACCTGGCACTTGCCACGGAAGGCATCGAGAGCGCGGTCGCGTTTCCTGGACTCAACGGCCTGCAGTTCACCAAAACACCAAATCAGGGCGTCATTTTTTTCGGCCTCGATCCGTTCCACAAACGCGACCGCAAGGCGCGGGATATTGTCGGTGAGCTGAACCAGAAACTGGGCACGATACGGGAAGGATTCGCGATCGCGTTCGAACCGCCGCCGGTGCTCGGTCTCGGCAACGGCAACGGTTATTCGCTGATGATCCAGGACCGCAATGGCGCCGGCTATGGCGAGCTGCACAATGCGGTCACTGCACTGCAGGGCCAATTGTTCCAGACGCCCGGGTTCTTGCCGCCGATCTCCAGTTATCAGGTCAACGTGCCGCAGTTCGATGCGATCGTCGATCGCACCAAGATCAAGGATCAGGGCCTGACCCTGAGCAGCGTCTACGAGACACTGCAGGTGTATTTCGGATCGCAGTATGTCAACGACTTCAATCGCTTTGGCCGCACCTACCAGGTGATCGCCCAGGCCGACGCGCCGTTCCGCGAC
>JANMSL010000161.1:0-2135 GCA_031389245.1 Lysobacterales bacterium
CCGTGCGCCTCCGCAGCGAGCCGGACGGCGGAGTGCTCCACTGCCGCCAGCACCTGGTGGCCGCCGCGTTCGGCCGCCCCCCAGCACGCCGCGGCAATCGCCTCGGTGGCGCCGCTGGTGAACAGGATGCGTCCGCTCGGAGCGCCACCGAGCACGCGCCGCGCATGCTCGCGTGTGGTCTCCATCATCGCCCTGGCGCGCAGACCGGCGCAGTGTGAACTGCTCGGATTGCCATACTGTTCCTGCATCGTGCAACAGGCAGCATCCACAGCATTGGGCAGCGTCGGTGTGGTCGCGTTCGCGTCCAGGTAGATGTCAGTCATAACGGCTTGCATGGCAATCGGGTCGAACTCCAGCGAATGCCAGCACGATACGGCCTGCACGCTAACAGTTCAACATATCCATATGCATTATGGGCATAAGGTGATGGCGGTGTTCAGGCACCAAGGATCATGGGCCTTCAAAGCCATTGCCGAACAGAATCTGCAATGCTTCAAAACATCCGATGTCCGCCGAACCCGCGGGTCTTGGTGTGCCGAGGATGTCGGTGGCAGGCACATCGCTACCCGGGCTGGCGGAATTGCGCGCCACGCTGGTCGCACCGGTAGCGGCGTAGCTGGTGGCAAGCGCGACAAAGGCGGCGCGAATCGTTGCATGTCCACCATTGAACTGCAGTTGCCCGGGCAACCAATGCGGTGTTGTTACGCTGGTCTGCGCCGGCAACTGAGGATCGCCCTCGATGCGGGTGCCGTCGTTGACGATGTTGATCGCGTCGGTGCCATCGTTGGGCAGGGCGCTGCCGTTGTTCCAGTACAAATTTCGGCTCAGCGACGAAGGACGCGCCGTCGAGAGGTCGGCGGGGTCGGTATCGGAGAAGTCGAGCATGGTGCCGGTGGGGTCACTGAATATGTTGTGCACAAAGCGAATCGCCTCGATCTGCGGATTGTCTGCCTCGCGATTGATACGCGTGGCAAACGCGTTGGAAGGCTGGTTGCCGACCACGGTGTTATGTCGAAACACGATATCGCGGCTGCCCTTGACGCCAAGCGGCGAGCGCATGGTGTTGGCGCTGTTGCCAATCAGGAGGTTGTTTTCGACAACACCGTCAAAGGCCTCGAAGTTGGCGGTCCCATCTTCACCAAACAAAATGAACCCGCTGCCGGTCGACCCCTCCCAGTTCAAAAAAACGTTGCGCCGGATGACCACGTTTCGTGAGCCCAGATATTCGTCATCACCGGCGTTGGAATCCTTGACCACGACATAGCTTGAGGTGTCGTTGCCGTTGCTGCGACCACTGGCGGCGAAGTTGTTGAAGAAGACATTGTCTTCGACGATGACACCATCGACGCTATTGATGTCGATGTGCTCATCAGAGCCGCTTTGGTTGTAGAACATGTTGCCAACGACGCGGATGTCGCTGGCGCCGTTATTGATCTTGAGCAAGTCATTATTGAAACTGTCGTGCAGGATGTTGTCGCGCAACGTGATGCGATGCGTCTGGGTGGCAAAGCCGTCCTGGATCTGGATGACAAGGTCGGCCGCCCCCGCTGCGGTGTGTGCGACATCAAAGCCCTCGATGCTGATTCCCTGTATATCGGCATTGTCGTTGTAGATCGTCAGCACAGTCTCGTTGGCGCGAAGCCGCGCCTGGTAGGGCAGTTCGGATCGCACTGTCACGCCTTGGACAAAGTTGCCGCGAATGCGAATGCGACCGTTGTACTGTCCAGGCTTGACCAGGATCAGACTGTTGTCGGCAACGCTGTCCAGCGCAAAGGTGATCGTAGCCCAGGGGTTGACCTGGCTGCCGACGCCACTCTGGTCGCTGCCATTGGTCGCTACATAGAATGTTTGCTGGGCGATGACCGACGTACTGAACATCAGGGTCAGCAGAAACAGACGAATCATGCTGCGCTCTCCAAGTGGACATAGTCCACTTTAACCTTGATCAGCTCCCCGGCGGCGCGACCTGAGTTACAGATTCGCTAGGCACATCCGCTTTCGAGGTCAGCCGCGCTCAGTATGCCGCACGGTAAAACGCATGATCACCGATCGTGGCCAGCGGTTCGCCGATTGCCCAGGCTGGCTTGGCGATGCGCGAGGCGACAAAATGGCTGGCGCCCGGGACCACCTGGACG
>JANMSL010000180.1:0-2613 GCA_031389245.1 Lysobacterales bacterium
GTGGTGACGTGGGCCGCCACCGTAGCGCACTCTGCCTTGTACCTCTCGGTGATTACCATTCTGGAGCTTGAAACTGGAACGCTGTTGCTCGAGCGTCGCGACAAAATGCAGGGCGCCACGCTGCGAGCATGGTTGGACAGTCAAGTCATGCCCGCATTCGCGGGTCGCATCCTGCCCATCGACACAGCCGTCGCTCAGTGCTGCGCACGACTGCATGTGCCCTCGCCACGTGCCGACCGCGACGCACTGATCGCCGCAACTGCCATCGTCCACAGCATGACCGTGGTAACGCGTAACGTGGGCGATTTTGCGGCGACCGGGGTTGCGTTACTCAATCCTTGGAGCAGGCCATAGCGTCATCGCCTCAACTATCACTAGCGCTCAGCCTTGCCGCCGAGTCTCGGCAGGAATGCCGGCGACGGCATCACGCAGCTTCAGTTGGCCGAACATCCTCGAGTAGCGCACCCGCACGAGCCAGAACAGCATCAGCGCGAAGGGCGCAAACGCGAGGACGAAAAGGATGGGAGATCCGCGCACCGCCATCGGCAACACCTCCTGCTGTCCGAGGAAGAAGGAACCGGTGGCGATGAACAAGGCAAAACACATTCGCCATAAGTGACGCGAGATTCTTTGCGTGGCAGACAGCTTGCCGCGAATGAACTTCAAGTCCGACAGGCCGGCGAGGAGGCAAATTCCCCCCAGCACGAAAAGAACGATCGGACCGGGCGGCCCGGAATGCGCGGTCGCAGTGAGGGCCAGCCTGAGCCCTTCGCCGATAATCGCAGCCGCAATGACCAGCACGATGGCGCAGGCGATCTTCTCGAACATCCCCGCCGTGCCGCTTCGCCGGCGTGCGGTCATCCACGCGGTGGCGACGAAGTAGCAGACCATGATCCCGCCGACCGGGGAATCCGGTGGTGACTTCAACGGCCCCAGGATCGAGGCGGTGATGCCGAGTACGAACATCGACACGCAGAACCAGGTGCCGGCCGAGGTGTGCATGGCGCCGCCCTTGCGTGCGCAGACCGCCGCTGCGCCCGACACCAGCGCGACCATGCCGCCGGCGACGTGAATCCAGGTGATTGCGGTCACAGGTTTCCGCCCGCGCTTGCGTCCGCGTCCGCTTGTTCATGCGGGCGAAACTGGAGCAGGTCGCCGGGCTGGCAGTCGAGTGCTTTGCAGATCGCCTCGAGCGTATCGAAGCGGATGCCGCGCGCCTTGCCAGTCTTGAGGATGGACAGGTTGGCGAGGGTGATCCCGACCTTCCCGGACAATTCGGTGAGGGTCATGCGTCGATCGTGGAGCACGTCGTGGAGTTTCACCAAGATGGCCATGTCAGATCATCGTTCCCAGGTCTTCGCGCATGCGCGTGCCCTCTTCGAAGACCCGCGCAAGCACGAACAACAGAACCACCGCCAACCATCCAGTCAGCGAGAGTTTCCATTCGATATTCGAGCCAGCAGCGTTCATGGTTGCCGCCATCATTCCGAAGGTCAGATGCAGCAGTTGAGTGGCGAGCACACACCAGGCGATCGTGTTCAGCCGCGCGGCGTTTTCCGGCACGAATGGGTCACCGGCACGAACCGTCTCGACCACGGCCAACAGGCGCGAAAGAGACACATGGACCGCTGCGACCAGCAGCAGTGCCAGCACGATCCAGATGCGCAGGACCGGAATGAGCCAGGTCGGATCGATGCGCGGCGGCCGCTTGGTGAAAAATTCAAAAAACAGAGGTTCGTACAGGAAACTGGCCGGGACGGCGACGACCAGCATCACACCCATGATGAGGTTGAAGACGCGCAGGATCTTGAGCAGGACTCGCGAAGCGCTGAGCGCACTGGAGTGAGGACGAAGCATGATGACTCTCCGGTAGTCTTACCGTTAAACGATATCCTATTTATCGTATAACAGAAATCTCCGTATCGTAAAACAATGTCATGCTTGATTCGGTCGCTCCGCGACCAACAGTCCGGGCCTTCAGTCACCAATCAATCGCAATCGAGACCCGGCGTTCGCCCCAGACGCTGCAGCTGCAGGGTCTTGCTGCCATCAGTACCGGTGAGTTCGGCGCTGGCGGTGGTGCATGAGGCGATAGTCAGCCGCAGTGTGCCCCAGGGCTGGCGCAGGATTGCGGCGGGATCGAACGCGGTGAATCGACCGCCGCGGGTTTCGGTGAGGGCGATGTCGAGCGGCTGCCCGTAGTCGATGCGCCCGCTGCGTGTGCCGGTCAGAAACAGATTGGCGCCGCTGTCGCGGTGACCGTAGAAGAACACCAGCAGAATGTCGCCTTCGAGCCACTGCATTTCGATGCCTTGGCCGCTGCTTGCCGGCTCGTACCAGGCGCCGACCAGTCCGCGTGGATCGCCGATCGGTGTGGCCACGGCACCGGCGACGGTAAAATCATGCCGCGAGACCTGACCGAGAAAGCTCGCTTCAAAAGTCCACAGGCCGCCGGGTGCATTGCTGGGCAGCACGCGGTTCCAGTTCCAGAAGGTGCCGCTGTAGAACTCGGGTGCGCCCGGATCTTCGGCCATGTCGAAGGTCCAGCTGTCGAACACACCGCCATCCGGCCTGAGCACACGAAAACTCGTCAGCTGGCCGCGACCCTGATCG
>JANMSL010000189.1:0-3537 GCA_031389245.1 Lysobacterales bacterium
CGATCAGGGCAGTCAGTTCACCGCCGAGGAGTTCACCGAATCGCTGGAAGCCCAAGGCGTGCGCGTGAGCATGGACGGCAAGGGTCGTTGGATCGACAAGGCTTACGTTTCACACTGCACCTCCTTCGCTCGGTCAGAGACGATTGCTGGATCAGGGCGCCTCAGCGAGAGCTTTGTACCCTGTGCCTTGCGCGGTGAATTGGCACCCGGCGGTTCGAATAGGCACTCGTTTTTGTCGCTGTAGGAATGTCCGTGAATCAGACCGTGGCGGTTCCATATCTTCACATGGGTTGGCGAGATGTGCAGCGCATCAGCCATTTCCTGCAACGTCAACAGCCCAGCCTCCCGTAACCGATCATAGCGCGGCTTGAGACCATAGCTGCGCACCAGACGCGCAACCAGATGCGCATGGAAGGGTTTGCCGGCACCGGAGTTGATGCCGCGTTCATTGAGGATGGCGGCGATCTGCGCGACAGTATGCTTGTTCAGCAGTTGATCGATCGCCTCGACCACTGCCGAAGGTGTGACCCACTTCTGCCAGGATTGCAATGGCAGGGGCAGATGGAGTGTCTTGTGGGCGCCGCCTTTGAAGCGGATCTGCAACGTGAGCTGATGGTCCCGGTTCAAGGTGACATCCTCGAGCAGAAGCCGAACCATGCGTTTGCGCTCGCGATCCGGTGTGGCAGGATTCCGCCACAGGCGGGGAAAGTCTGATGCCAAGGCAAGGATGGTGGCGCGCTGGTCGTCCGTGAGCACCCGCGCGTCTTGTTCGTGGCGGCGCGTATATTCTTCGTGTGCTTCGGTAAGTGCCCGCAGCTTATGATTCCAGTCGGCTTCCAGGGAGTCCGCAACCAATCGGTTATCGGGGTCGACGCGCAGGTAGCGCCGTTGCGCCAAGTCAGCTTCGTACTGGGCGCGTTCGACTTGTTTGTGGCGTAGGCGATCGGCTTCCTCCAGGCGCGACTGCAGCTCGCGCTGTACCGCCAGTGTCACCTCGAGGGCGACTGGGTTGACCGCTTCGACGAGTAGGTCGCCAATCGCTTGATCGATGCCAACGCCAGGGACCCGTTGGCAAATCGGTTCAGCGTGCTCGATGCCCTCGCGCTGGCAGACGTACTCCGGGCACAGGTGCCCATTACGGCTATGGTAACGAACCGTCATGCGGTTTCCACAGCGCCCGCAGACCACCAGTCCTTGTAACAGCGCGGGACCCTCGCGCGGTGGCCCGCGGCGCCGATCAGCGCCCATCGCTTGCGCGCTTTCGTGCAATCGCTTCTGGTTCTGTTCGTACTCTTCCCAGGAGAGATAGCCCACGTGAACGTCTGGGATCAAAGTGTCCCATTGGTCACGTGGGACGTTATGGATACGGGTGCCGCCATCGATCGTCTTTCGAGTGTGAGTACGACCGTAGACGAACGCTCCGGCGTATCGCGGGTTGTGCAGGATGCGCAGCACATGACTGTGATCGAGACCCGTCCATAGCAATTCGCCCTTGTGCGGGCCTTTGCCGCAGCGTCGTGGAAATGCCAAGCTCTGATGCCGTGCGGCTCTCGCCGTAGCCATTGCCGATCCCGTCTGGCGGAAGGTTGCAAACAACCAGCGCAAGCAGTGCTGCACTTGCTGATCGGGATCGAGGACCAGAGTGCCCGCCGAGTCGTAGACCAGTCCCACTGGTGGACGCAGCTCGAGTTCGCCGCGCCGGGCTTTGTTCAGGATGCCGCCCTGCAGCCGGGCCCGCAATACATGTAATTCGGCCTCGCTCATGGTGCCCTTGAGTCCCAGCAACAGCCGGTCATTGAAGTGCGCCGGGTCGTAGATGCCATCCTCATCGAGGATTAGCGTGTCGGTGATGGCGCAAATCTCGAGCAACCGATGCCAGTCCATGGAATTGCGTGCCAGGCGCGACACTTCGAGCCCGAGCACGATCCCGGCGTGGCCGACACCGACCTCTGCCACCAGCCGCTGGAAGCCCTCGCGGTCGGCCGATGAAGCGCCGGACTTGCCGAGGTCGCTGTCGATCACGATGATGCGTGCCTCAGGCCAGCCCAAGGCGATCGCCCGCTGGCGCAGACCGTATTGCCGCTTGGTACTCTCGGTGTTCTCGAACACCTGGCGCAGCGTCGATTGGCGGACGTAGAGATAAGCGTTGCGCTTGAGGTGGCTGGCCTGGACCTTCTGCTGCGGATCGTTGGTCATGCGATCTCCTCCCGCCAGCCATGGAGGACCATTCCGGCCAGGATCATCGTCACCTCCCGGTGCATCGCCATGGGGAAGCTCTCATCCTCACCCAGCCGTTCCTTCGTTCGCACTGCTATCTCCACCGCGCACTGGGCCCATGCCTGCATCCACCCGGCAATGCCACTGCGCAGCAACAGCGCAAGTCCTTGCCCACGAGCTATCCCACTCGGCCGCCCGCGCGCCTGCTGGCGCAACTGCTCGTAGCGCGCGATCAATCCATCATTGCGAGGCGCACAGCGAAGCGATGGTGGCGAGGCAATCACTGCGGTTTTTTTTGGCGCAGAAATTGCCGTTCGATACTGCGCGGGTGAACCTGGACTCCGAAATTCTTCTTGACCAAACTTGCCAATCGTTCGGGCCGTAGAGAGGGCTCGGCAACGCGTGCCTGGGCCAGGAATTCCATTACCGTCGGGGTCAGTTTGTGGCCGCTGCGGGGTCCCGGCTTCTGGGGAATCAGGCCGGCCAATCCGCTTTGCTCGAACGCGGCTTGGGCTTGGTAGAACGACGGCCTGGAGAAGCCAAATACCTTGGCTGATTCGCTCACCGGCCGCTTCTCGACGCTGACCAAGCGCAGCATTTCGTACTTCACTTGCAGCAGGTCGTGGGGATCGAAGAACTCGCTGCCCTGAAACAGCGGGTGGGTGACGCCCTCGGGGCGCGCATTGAGGGTTGCCTGTTGCCGCAAACGACGTTGTTTCTCTTCCTTGCGTCGGTCTACCGACATGCGCACCTCCAGGGAAGAATCGGCCAATGCGTGTAAATATAATTATGTACCACTTCGCGCAAGTGTCAAGATATTTGTTGAGTGCCTTGGCCGATGTACATAGCAGCGTCAAACGTAAGTGCGCTCGTGAAGGCCAGCGAGATACCGTCCGCGACGACGTAATTGTCTTGCCATTTGCGGCGTATTTGCCTTTACACCACCTCAGCCTGTTCATGGCTTCCATTCCCCGATCAGACGGACCAGTTCGAGCAACTCTTCGACCCGAAACGCTGCGCGTCCAGCGGCCACAACGTTGAACGGAGCCGCGGCCACGGCACTCGTCCAGTCGGCTGGTAGCGAGCGCAGATGCTCCGCAATGTCGTGAAACCAAACCCTGTCCTCACGCCAGTTCTGGGCGCGCAACACCAATTCAAATTCCTGGCCGAACAGGGGATGATACGGATGGGTTACCCGAAAACGTCGGCTTTGATCGTCGCTAGCCGGCGCAATTGACTGCTGACTCCAACGTGTTTGTCGAGCGCCTGTGGCGCAGCGTGAAATATGAACGGGTGTATCTCAAAGCCTACGACAGCGTG
>JANMSL010000244.1:0-9645 GCA_031389245.1 Lysobacterales bacterium
GATCACTTCGCCCAGATTGTGCGGTGGAATATTGGTCGCCATACCTACGGCGATGCCGGCCGAGCCATTGAGCAGCAGGTTGGGCACCCGCGTCGGCAACACGGTCGGCTCCAGCTCTTTCTCATCGTAGTTGGGCGTGAAATCGACGGTCTCCTTGTCGATGTCGGCCAGCAATTCATGGGTGAGCTTGGACATGCGCGCTTCGGTGTAATGCATCGCAGCTGCTGCATCGCCATCGACTGAGCCAAAGTTGCCCTGTCCGTCCACCAGCATGTAGCGCAGAGAGAACGGTTGCGCCATTCGCACCAGGGTGTCGTAGACCGACTGATCACCATGCGGGTGGTACTTACCGATCACGTCGCCGACAATTCGCGCCGACTTGTAATACGCCTTGTTGTAGTGACAGCCGAGCTCGTTCATGGCAAACAGTACGCGCCGATGCACCGGCTTCAGCCCATCACGCACATCGGGCAGTGCGCGACCTACAATCACGCTCATCGCATAGTCGAGATAGCTCTGCCGCATCTCGTCTTCGATGTTGACGCGGATCACTTCCTTGGCAAATTCAGACATTGCTTGTTCCAATCTTTCTAATTCGGTTTTGACATAGGCGTGCGACCGCTCGTCCGAGTGGACGACCAATAAAATAGGGGGTCGCGCAAGCGCGGGAGTTTAGCATGCGCACCCCTCCAAGGGGTCGCTTACGAACGGGCTGAGCGTGCCTTGGTCTGGCAAAATCGCTCGACAATTTCAACAGCGGTCAAAGCTTCGCCACCGCTAGGCCTTGGCCGCGGCCAGGTGTCGGTTCATCGCCGCCGCATCGGGTTGTTCGATCACTCCGCGCTCGGTCACGATTGCGTCGATTAGCGCCTGTGGCGTGACATCGAATACTGGATTCCACGCTTGCACACCCTCGGCCGCCACCCTGACACCGCCGTATCGCAACAACTCTTCAGGATCACGCATCTCGATATGAATATCGCGACCCGAAGTGGTGCGCATATCAACCGTGGACCAGGGCGCAACCACCATGAATCGCAACCCGAAATGCTGCGCCAAAATCGCAAGTTGCAAAGTGCCGATCTTGTTGGCGGTATCGCCGTTGGCAGCGATTCTGTCGGCGCCAACGACTACCCATTGCACCTGACCCGACGCCATCAGATGCGCCGCTGCGGAATCTGCGATCAGCTGCGCCGGAATGCCATCCTTCAGTAATTCCCATGCCGTCAAACGCGTCCCCTGCAACCAAGGCCGCGTTTCCGTGTGAAACACGCGGGCGATGCGCCCCTCGGCAACGCCAGCCCGAATCACCCCCAGCGCGGTGCCAAATCCCGCGGTCGCCAGCGACCCCGTGTTGCAATGGGTGAGCACGCCGCTGCCAGGCGCAATCAGCGCGGCACCCAAACCGCCCATGCAGCGATTGGCAGCCAGGTCATCACGTTCAATCTGAATGGCAGCGGCTTCGAGCTCAGCCACGTTGCCCTTGAGCTCCAGGACGGCCTGCATACGGTCGAGCGCCCAAAACAGATTGACCGCGGTCGGACGCGAAGCCCGCAGCGCTTCCAGTTCACTGCCAATTGCAGCCGACGCAACACGACCATCAGCATCCGCATGTGCCTTGGCCGCGAGCACCACACCGTAGGCAGCGGCGATGCCAATTGCGGGCGCGCCGCGCACCGTGAGGTTGGCGATTGCCGCCGCTACGGCACGCGCATCGCGACACTCAAGCATGAGCTCCTCCAGCGGCAAACAGCGCTGGTCGAGCAGAAACAAAGCATCGCCCTGCCATTGCACGGCACGTATCCGGTCATAGCGGTCGTAATCGATCATCAGCATTCCTCTTCAGCCGCCAAATGTAGTGCAGCGCGCTGGTATAAGCACGCCATGACCGCAGCGATACTTTCTGCGCACAATTACGCCATGAGCAAACCGGCCATGAACAAGAAAGTGATCTCCCTGTGGGATGCTGTACGTCGAACCGACCGGGCGCTGGCGCACAAGCGCGTAGCCAAATTGCGCGAGTCCTTTCCCGGCGCCTCGCGCGAACGGCTGCACCGCCTGCTGGTGCGCAACAAATGCCTGCAAGCCGGTGCCATCGGTGCGCTCACTGCGATCACCGGGGCTATTCCCGGCATCGGTCGCGTCGCCTCGTTCGCGCTCGGGCCGCTGGCCGACACCGCAATGGTCAGCGCACTACAAGCGGAGCTGGTGATCGAAATTTTCGCGCTTTACGATGCGCAGATGCCTGAGCACGGCGAGAAAATCGCGATTCTCGCCATCGCCGCCACCAATCTGGGTGCGGATGAAATCGCCCGCGAAGCGTCACGCTGGCTGACTCATCAGGCCGGGCGCTGGATCGGAGCGCGTTGGCTCAAGCGCGCCTGGCCGGTAGCCAATATTGCGACGGCGGCCGCCACCAATATCGCGGTCACCTATGCCATCGGTAATCGCACGCAGGCTCTGTGTCAGATTCGCGACGCCACGGTCACTGACTGGCCGACCCTGTTTCGCCGCGTCGCACTGATCGATCAGGACACGATGATGAAGTGGGCCGGCACGGCAGCACGTACGGCTATCGAGCAAGCGACCGAAAGTGCGCGCACATGGTCGGAGCGCATCGGCTCGTTCATGCCGAATCTTGATTTCATGCTCGACACCCAGACCGCGACAGCGCTGGCAGATCCGCGCGCCACACCCGCGCGTCGGCGCCGCTCGTTGCCACAGCCCACGATCGCGGCAACTGCCACAAAGTCGCCGCGACGCAAGCCTGCGGCCTCGAAACCGACGCTGCAGAAACCCAAGCCTTCGACAAAACCGACGGCGCGTCGCGGCAAGCCCAGGTAACCTGGCGATTACGTCGCAGCGGACACGTTCAACTCGATATTTGGGAGCGCATGACTGGAACCAGCGACGCACCAGTCCACTTTCCAGCGCCGGCGGGGTCTCACCCGTCAACGCCGATCCTAACGTTGCAATTGGCCAGCACGTTGCGCTTGCCGCCGATACAATTGGGCCGACTTGGCGACGCCGCGCACCCCACTACCCCGTCTGAGGCTGTTCCGCCTGCCATGGCCAATCTGCGCGATCGCTTTGATCAACTGCTCGCGTTGGCGCCACCGGAGCGCGCTGCGTGGTTGCGATCGCATGCCATCGACTTCGACCAGCGCGACATGCTGGTACGCATGATCGCCGAGGCCGAGGCGGTGCAGACCCAGCGCGACGGCTCTGACCTACCCGAGCGCTTGCAACGACTGGCCGCAGCTCAAGACGATGCCGCTGCCGCCGCCTGGATCGGGCGCAGAGTGGGCGCCTTCAAGTTGTTGCGACTGATCGGCCAAGGCGGCATGGGGGCAATTTTTCTGGCCGAGCGCGAGGACGCCGACTTTGCCCAGCAAGTGGCGGTAAAGCTGCTTCGGCGTGGAATGTTTTCCGATCTTGAGCATCGCTTGTTTCGACGCGAGCGCCAGGCGCTCGCGAGCCTCTCGCACGCCAACATCGCGCGCTTGATCGATGGCGGTGTCACCGAAGCCGGAACGCCTTTTCTGGCGATGGAGTACGTTGATGGGTTGTCGATCACTCATTTCTGCGCTGAGCATCGACTACCGCTACGCCAACGGCTTGAGCTGCTATTGGCGGTTTGTCGTGCCGTGCAACACGCCCATGGCTCATTGATCGTCCATCGCGATATCAAGCCTTCGAATATCCTGGTCAGCAGCGACGGAACCCCCAAGTTGCTGGACTTTGGCGTCGCCAAACTGCTCGACGGCGAGGATGGCGAAACCCAAACCGGAATGGCCGCGCTGACCCCGGAATACGCGGCGCCAGAACAGTTTTGCGGTGGCCCTATCACCACTGCCACCGACGTTTATGCGCTCGGCGTACTGATGCACGAATTGTTGCTGGGCGAGCGACCGCTGCATAGCCCCGCGCGGCGTCCCTCTTCGCTTGTCATTGAGTTGGACGCCGACAACACTGCGCTGCCGTCCAGTCCCAGTCTGTTGCGTGGGCTGCTGCGCGGCGACCTGGACAACATCATATTGAAAGCGCTCGAGGTCGAGCCGCAGCGTCGCTACGCCTCCGCCGGCACGCTGGGCGACGATGTCGAGCGTTATTTGCAAGGATTGCCGGTTGCCGCGCATCCACCTTCGCGCTGGTATCGCAGTCGAAAATTTGTGCAACGACATCGTGGTGGTGTTGCCGTCTCGGTGGTATTGGCTGGCGCGCTCCTGGTCAGCTTCGCGCTTTCGTTATGGCAAACCCATGTCGCTCGTCAGCAAACGCTGCGCGCCGAGCACGAGCTGGCGCACGCCACTGCCACAACAGCTTTCATGTTGGGCATGTTTGAGGGCATTGCCCCTTCCGGCCCCTCGGCACTTGCGCCTACAGTCGCCGACTTGCTCGCTAGTGGCACCGCATCACTGCGCGACAATCCCCGAATCGATGCCGACGACCGCGATGCGCTGCTGATCAAGCTCGCTTCAGTGCAGCGCCGCTGGGGCCGGCCTGAAGACGCAGCAACCAACGCTCAACAGGTGGTTACTGCCAGAACGTCAGCGCTGCAAACGCCAGATCGCATCGCGCTGATGGCAGTGGAGCAATGGATGATGGCGCGCCACGCGATTCAGCAGTATGACGAAGTCAATCGCATTTATGCCCAGTACGGGGCCCAAGCCCACCTTGTCGCGCCCGACCTGGCTGCGATCCTGCTGTCCATCTCCAGCAATGCGGACGGTGGCCAGCTTCGCCCGCAGGCATTGGCAAAAGCGCGGCGTGCCATCGAGCTATGTCGTGCCCATTGCATTGCCGCCGATCAGCTGCGCGTGCGCCGCAATCTTGTCGATGTGCTCGACGATATCGACGTCGCCGCCGCCGGCGCCACTGTGGACCTGAAGGAAGCAGAGTCGCTGCTTCGGCGACTGCTCGCAGATGCACCAGCGATTGACGGCGCTGCACACCCAAACGTTGCGGACGATTACTTCGAACTGTCCTACGTACTGCGCAAATTGGGCCGGCTCGAGGAAGCGGCGCGCACCGCCGACATTGGCATCAAACGTATTCTCGCGGTCTACGATCGACCCCATCCGCGCATGATCGTCCATTTTCTCAATGCCGGAAGAATCGCGGCCGCTCGGCATCAGCCTACCCAGGCGATTGCATTGCTCACGCAGGCGCTGGAGCTGCACACCACACAACTCACGGCCGACTACAACTTCCTTCCCGCCATCGTAATTGCACTGGCCGAAGTGGAGATTGCCTCAGGTGCCAAACCCACGTCGCTCCCGCACCTGCTCCGCATTCGCCAACTGCTCGCGGACAGACCTGGAGAAACAGACACGCGGTTGGGCCAGATCGACGACTTGATACGCCGCTCGGAAAGTCTTGCTCCGCACTGAGCACATGCGCCACACGCGCATCGGGTACGCGTTTGAGAAGTCGAGCCTGGGTAACGGTTGATCGTCAACATTCCTGCCAGACAGTGCAGCGGGAAACCCGGTTTACTTTGGTGTTCGCGCATCGAACCAACGCCCAATCAACGCGCGCTCGGTATCCGTCATCTGGGTGATATTGCCGAGCGGCATCACCTTGAGTATTACGGTTTGCTGATGGATTTTCGGCGCTGCTGCCTCGATCTGGGCGCTGGTGTCGAATATCGTGCCCAGCGGCGCACTGGCCATGATGGTTGGCTTGGCCGAATGACAGCCCGCGCAGTGTCGCTGAATGATCGGCTGGATCGTAGCAATGCCGACCGGGCCGGTAAGTGACGCGTCGTAAGCACTGGCGATGGAAACGACATTGGATGCCGGGAGCGCGGTGTCGGCTTTACTCGGCTCGGGCTTTGGTGCCATCCAGGCGAATACGGCAACCAACACCGCTGCACCCATGCCCAACAGCCACCAGGCGCGATCGCCGCTATGCCACAGAACGAAGAACTGGCGGATCAATGCACCGGCGACCATGAACGCTGCCAACACCAGCCAACTGTGCGGATGCGCGAACGCAGTGGCGTAATGCGTGGCGAGCATGGCAAACACCACCGGCAAGGTGAAGTACGTGTTGTGCACCGAACGCTGTTTACCGCGCAAACCGTCAGTCGGATCGGGCGTCTCGCCGCGCACCAGCGCAGCAACTATGCGCTTCTGCCCTGGAATGATCACGAAAAACACGTTGGCCGACATGATCGTTGCCATCACTGCGCCTACCAGCAGAAATGCTGCACGGCCGGCGAACAGATGCGTTGCCGCATAGCTGACGATCAGCACCAGCAGCCCAACCAAGATGCCGAGGCGCTGATCACGGAAGCCAACCACTCGACACAGCAGATCGTAGGCAATCCATCCGACAATCAGGAATCCGATCGCAAGCCCGACCGCCAAATGGTTTCCCAGATCAGCGATGTTCGGATCAACCAGATACAGATTCGGCGAGCGCAGATACAGAATGGCGAACAGCGTAAAACCTGATAGCCACGTGGTGTATGACTTCCACTTGGACCAATGCAGGGCTTGCGGCAGCTCGGCGGGAGCCGGCAGATACTTTTGTTTGAGATAGAACCCACCGCCGTGCACCGACCAGGACTCTCCGTACAGACCCGGCCCGGGCATCCTCGGCGGCTTCAGGCCCCGATCCAGCGCGACGAAATAGAACGACTCGCCGATCCACGCGATTGCCGCGACTATGTGCAGCCAACGCAAACACAGGCCGACACTTTCAATCAAAAATTCGGTCACCACTACCTCACGAATAGCTTGATGTCCCTACCCCAACCTCGGAACTGGTTGGCCATTTCCAGACTCGTCGCAGTTGCAATCGGACCTGGATAACTACCCGCAGCCAACTAACAGCCAGCACGAGCGGAGACCGAATCGATCGGAACCGAGTGCGGGCGATTCGCCGATCGGGTGCGCCGACCAGCACTCAACTGCCGCGATAAGTGCTGTAGCTCCATGGCGAGGCGAGCAGCGGCACATGATAGTGCGCCTTGGCATCGGCAATGCCAAATCGCAGCGGAACCACATCGACGAACCGGGGCTGCGGCAGCGTGACACCCAGCGCCGCAAAATAGTCGCCGATGTGAAAATCCAGTTCGTAGGTTCCGATGACCAGCTCATCCCCCGCCAGCAACGGTGCGTCACAACGCCCATCAGCATTGGTCATGAAGCGCCCGATGAGGCGGCGCGAATCACCTTCGACGCGGAACAGGGAAATCGCCACACCCATGCCCGGTCGGCCATGCGCGGTATCCAGGAAATGCGTGGTGAGTTTGCCCATGCGTCAAGAGTAATGAAAAACGCGGGATTGGTGGTGATTTGAAGCGAAAACCAAGATGCTTCCACTGGGTCGGAAGTGTCCAGCCGAGAACGAGTCGCCTGCGGCTGCGATGCGGCGCCGCTGTTCACATTCGCAATCGAACGCAACTGCGATAAAATCGCCCGGAATGTCAGAGCTTCACTGGCTTCGGGAAGTCCGCAATGCGCCACATGTAAAGGCTGGCCAGGGTGAGATGCGGCGCCCAGTGCGCGCACAATTCGAGCATCGTGCGTGCCTTGGGCAACACGTCCAGACCGAGTACGATCTGCACACCCTTCTGCACGCCCAGATCATCCACTGGCAGCACATTCGGCCGACCGAGGCGGAAGATGAGCATCATCTGCACTGTCCAGCGCCCAATGCCGCGCACCGCAGTGAGGCGCTCCAACAGTTCATCATCATGCAACCAGCGCAACTGCGCGGCCTTGGGTACCACGCCGGCACGCGCCTTCTCAGCCAGGTCTTTCAGCGCAGCAATCTTGTTGAACGACACACCGCAATCGCGCAATCCCTGCACCGGTGCAGCGTCAATGTGATCTGGTGTCATGCGCCCGCCGCCGCACCAACGCTCGCGCACGCGACCGACAATGGTGGCCGCCGCCTTGCCGGACAACTGTTGATACAGAATCGAATTGGCCAATGCGTCGACGGGATCGAAGCGTTGATGCCAGCCCGTCTCAATGATGCCGATGTTGCGCATCCACTTTGCCAAAGCGGTATCCCGACGCGCCAGCACACGCTGCGCGAGAACGACATCAAACCCGCGCGGAAACGGTCCGCGCGGCCTGTCGAGCTCGCTGCCCGGCGTTGATTTCACGCTCAAGGCAGTGGCACAAATTCAAACTTGTCGACCGCCGCGGCCGCATGAGCGGCCGCATCGATGGGCAATGGCTTGTACCCATTCACCAGCCACAACGGCAGTTGCGAGATATATAAATCACTGCCGAGCACCCCACTTTGTCCGCCCGGATAGGCTTGCACGGCAGCGATGGGTGCAGTCAGCTCGCCGACGAAGCGGCGTGCCGGACCACTGCCAAACATGAAGCCATTGACACTGTTGGCGCGAGCACTATGGCTAGACGCATCGACTGCCTCGTAACCGCCTTGACGCGCCACGCCCAGCAGGTTGGGCGACAGGTTGGTGAGGCCGTACAGGCCGGGCCCCGGAATATTGAACGGGCCACCCAGCGGATGATCGAACACGATGCGATGCAACTTGCCCCAGCGATAATCGTTTTGATTGGTCGAGTTGGCGAACGCCGCTGCGAACTCATCGCGGGCCAAAAGGTTCAGCGCATCCTGCAACGCGATGAGCAACAGTGCATCACGGGCATCCTCGGCAGTCGGCGCGCCCACTCGCTGAAAGAAATTCACGCCTGAGGCACCAACGCCATGTCGCGTCGGGAAACTATCCAGATGGTGCTTGAGCGCAACATAGGCTTCGTTCGAGCCAGGCAATGCCGCACCCAGGCCAATACGGGTCATTGTGGCGTCGATGATGTTGCGCACCGCCTGGCCACGCCAGACAGAGAAAATCGTAGCTGCGACCGAGGCATCAATCTCACCTTGGGTCGGATCGGTGAGAGCGAGCGGATTGTCGCCCGCATCAAAGCCCTCGCGAATGCCCGTGGGCGAGGAGAAATCCCAACGCGACAGCCGCATCATCGCCTCGCGCACTCGTGTATCGGCATACACTTCTTCCAGCGCACGATAAGTAGACACCTGAGCCCGGTTGAACGCGTTGATCAAATGCGGCATGACCAGTTCCGCATCCAGTAGCTGGGCATTTGCCTGCGTCTTCTGGATATCAGCCACGGTGATCTTGGTGTCACGCGCTATCAACGATTGCATCATCCGATCGACGCGGCCCATGCGCAGGCTGGAGTACGCGAAATTCAGATAGTAGAGACCACCACCTGGACGCAACTGGTTGAATGCGTTGTTGTCCAGCGTGTTGCCGACCGGATCGTTGTTGGCGTTGGCGATGTAGTGGCTGGACGGGTTGATAGTGAACGGCATTTCACTGGCCGGCAGCACTTCGAACGGCACCGCCTGATTGGGCTGACGGTGGGTCACCGGCAACCATCCGTTCTTGCGCGTCCCGGAACCATCGCGGATCAGGAATGGCGGCGCGCCATCGATCGAATTGAGCGTCTGCAGATCCTCGCGTACCGGCGTCTCGGCGGTGGAGAAGTACGCGATGTTGCCATCGGTATCGGCATAGGCGAAGTTTTGCGAACCGACGTCGAAGTAATCCAACGCACCGCGAAACTCGGTCAGGTTGCTCGCACGATTGATGCGCCGGATCGCAGCCGCAGGCAGCTTTTTTCTCGGCTG
>JANMSL010000271.1:0-2754 GCA_031389245.1 Lysobacterales bacterium
CGATCAGCTCGACCACCACTATCTCAATGACGTGCCCGGCCTGGATAACCCAACCAGCGAAAACCTGGCCGTGTGGATCTGGGATCGACTGAAGCCGGTGTTGCCGTTGTTGGCGCATGTCGTGGTGCACGAAACCTGCACCTCGGGCTGCCGCTACTCGGGCCCTCACTGAGCCGTGGCAAAACGCATTGCGTCGCAGCATTAAACGCTCTTTCACCGACGTGAATGTGCCAGTCAACCAGGTTATCCCATTGTATTAATTGTGTTTTACCTGCTTTGCTCGACACCGCAGAAAAATATGTTGCATTGCACCAAATAATGGATTAGAGTGCGTCCCGTAACGTAGCCCATTGTGGGCACGTCCTCCGAGGACTTTCCCATGTTCGAACAAATCAATTCGCAAGCGCAGATCACCAGCCAGATGCTCAATGCCAGCAAGCAGTTCGCTGATGCCGCCTTCAAAGCACAGGGCATCGCGTTCGAAGGCTTCGAGAAAGCCATCAGCCTGCAAGTGAAGGCGGTCGAGAACCGTTGGAATGCGACGCTCGCTTTCTTCGGCGAAGCTGCCGACCTGACCTCGCCGGAAGGCATGAAGGATTTCCTGCCCAAGGGTGTTGCCCTGGTGCGTGAAACCGCCGAGAAGAACTACGCCACTTCGCAGGAGCTGGTGAATGTCAGCGTCAAAACCAGCGAAGCGCTGACGACCTTGGCCAAGGGACAGTTCGAAGCTGCCAACGAGACCTTCGTCAAGCCGGCTGCTGTTGCTGCCCGCAAAACCAAGTAAGCCGCATCCAATAGGGAAGTTGACTCGTCGGCCGCAAGACCGACGATTTCAAAACAAGGGCGCGCCGCTGGTACTCCCTCCCCTTGAATCAGCCGGCGCGACCTGAGGCCAGTGGGCAACCACTGGCCTCTTTTTTTGTGTGACCAGCTGGACAGTGGGCACGCCTGCGCTCGCTATCGACCAATGAAAAACATCGCCACCCAGCACACCACAGCGCCCAGCCAAACGACACTGCGCAGGCTGGCCTGGTCGGCGATGTAGAGCGCGCCATAGATCAGCCTCAGCACGATGAAGGCGATCGCCAGTTGGTCGATGCGCCCCTGCGCGTACTGCAACTGATGGGCAATGATGACGGCTGCCGCAAACGGTGGAAATGCCTCGAATGAGTTCAAATGGGCCCAGTGGGCGCGTTGCCGGAAACCATCCAGGCGATCTTGAAACGCGCGCGGCGTGCGGTTGTTGAAGCCCTTTCCGGAAAACTTGGCAACACCGGTGAACACGAACGGCAGGAATGCGGCGATCAATACACACCAATAAGCGATGGTCATCAGCTGGGGCTCCGTCAATTTTCGCCGGCACGACAATCGTGCGCTGGGGTTGCAGAATAGCTGCGATTCGCTCAACTTTGCCGTGGTCTGACGCCCGCATCGAGCCTTGACTCGCGCATCAGTTCGGCCGCCGTAGCGCCAATTTAGGCGGCACCCGATCTGGTCCGGGCGCAGGGGGCGGGCAGTGAATCCAGTCCGTGGATTGTGCGACACTGCGGCACGCGGTCCTGAAGTCCATTGCATGATTGATCTAATCGTCGAAGCCGGCCCGCAATCGGGGCAGCGATTTGTTGTCGACTCGGCCACTGTGCTGGGCCGTGGACAATTTGCTGACCTGATGATCAGCGATCTGGCAGTCTCGCGCCGACACGCGCAAATCGACAACGACGACGGAACCTGGCGTCTGCGCGATCTCGAAAGTGCGAACGGGACACGGCACAACGGCCGACTGGTGATGGCCCCCATCGACATTTCCGACGGCGACACCATCGAACTCGGTCAAACCCGGTTACGGGTTCGCTGGCGCGACGCCAGCCAGCAAGTCGCGGCACCGGAATCCACCATGTTGGAACCCGTGGCCCTGGCTGAGTCTCCAGCACCCGAGTCGGCATCCGAGCCCGCACCGAAGTCGGTATCCAAACCGACATCCAAACCATCGTTCAGGTCGATGCCGATCCCTGAGCCGAACATCCCGCGTACTTCCGCGGCCAACGAGCTTTACCAGACCACCATCGCGAGACTCAAGGCGATGTCGCATATCGGCGACATGCTCAGTGAGGCCGGCTCGCTTGAGAGCCGACTGCGCGACGTGCTGAGCGCGCTGAGCGAGGCGTTTCCACGCTGCGAGCGATTCGCCATTCTGGTGCGTGAGGCAACCCATCGTCCGTGGCGCGTGCTGGCCCAGCGCTGCAATGCGCCGTTGGTACTGGACGAAGAACTGGCGACTGCGATCGGAGCCGCGTCAATTACCCAGGGGTATCCAATCATTGCCACCCAAAGCGGCACCTTGCCCGCTGTGGTGCCGGCGCATCTGCTGGAACGCATCCCCGCTGCGTTGGCAGCCGCGCCTATTCGCAGCGCCGGACTGGTGCTGGGCGCGCTGTACATCGACAGCCACGATGAGGCGCTTGCGTTACGCCCGTCCGACCGGGAGTTTTTGAGTGGCGCTGCCGGTCATCTCGGGGCGCTGCTTTCGTCTTATCGACATTCCGAAAGCGAACAACTGATCCATCCGCAGGACATCGATCTCGCGCGCCGCATCCAGCAACGCTTCCTGCCCAGCGCGACACCGCGTCTGGACGGATACGAATTGGCCGACAGCTACACCGCCGCGCGCATCGTCGGCGGCGACTTGTTTGACTATTTGACGTTGGCCGACGGACGCCCGGCCATGCTCATCGGGGATGTTTCCGGCAAGGGCTT